>JAGVPN010000235.1 GCA_020052215.1 Syntrophobacterales bacterium | reverse complement strand
CTGGTAAAAGGTGATGGGGTAGCGGGCCCCGATCTTTTTGCCGGCTTCTTTCAGCCCCACCAGGAGCCCGGCCAGGAACTTGCCGGGGAAGGCCACCACCATCTCGTCGTCCTGGGTCATGGAAAAGATGCGGTCGCCCATGCCGGGGATGATCACCTTGAACTCACCGGTGCGGTAGGGGGCAATGAGGTAGGAGCTGCATTCCACCTTGCCGCCGAATTCGCCGCTAACCCGCTCCCCCAGGCTGAAGGTGGCCGCCTGAATGAGGCGCATGAGCTGGGCCGGGTTGCCATAAACCACCACCACTTCCGGGTCCAGGGTGAGGCGTTCCAGGGGGCAGAGGTAGATGGCCCCCACCTCCTGGGGCCCGAAGCGGGGCAGGGCCTCCACCTCTTTGAGGGCCGGGCCTAGGTCCGGGTGAAACCCCGCTTCGCAGAAGAGCTGCCCCAGCTCCATGATGGGGTCGGTGGCCGGCGTAAACCCGAAGACCAGCATGCCGGGCACGCAGATGAGATCGTCTTGAGTCAACCCCACGGGCCAGCCATATACCCGGGCCAGGGTGACTCCCTGGCAGATGGTCACTTTTTTGCCGAAAACCTTGGAGGGCTGCCGGGTCTTGTCCGGCAGTCCGGCGGCCTCTTTAAAGAAGGAGACCCCGAAGGGCTCGGTCTTGAGGCGCAGGGTCTCTTTCAGCTGGGCGGCGGCAGCTTTATAGTCCATGGTCTCTCCTTGGCTGACTGGTGGCGGCAAACTTTTTCCAGCGTCGCATTTTTTTCATATTAAGGCCTCACCGGGCAAGATGCAAGCGCGGCCCGCCTTTTCATCCGGCCCGGGGCCTGGTCCAGGATAAAATCCCCGGAACCTGTTGCAGAAAAAAGCCGAGATCGTAATCATGGCGGGCAGTGCCCGCCCTACAAGGAGCACAACAGCCGGGGCGACTGCTTTACAGAAAACAGAAAACAGAAAACAGAAAACTTTTCTTGCCGGACCCCGACCCGACAAAAAAGAGGAAGTAAGGGCGAACCTTACTTCCTCGCATAATTTTATCGCCAGTTTAAGGGGGAAAAGTTTTCCTCCCTTAAACCTTCACCCCCGTCTTAGCATTTGGGTTGCTTCTTGACGCGCCGCTTCTTTTTTTTCAGGGGCGTAGGCTTAACCACCGGCTCCGGTTTGACGATCTCCACCATGAAATCGTATTTTTTGCACATATATTGGTATTTGCCAGGCGTGACCGAAACATTGTCACACCAGATCGGTTTCCCATTAAAGTAGGCATCCAACGGGAACTTGGAGGACCAGGTGATATACTCTATCCAGCCTTGCGCCGGCACCACCAGGGTGCCGCCACTGTTGTCCGAGGGGATGGAGACATCATACCGGGTTTTATTTTTAATAATGCCTATATAGGGAAGTTGCGGATCAGAAGCCGCGCTCTCCAGCGTTGCTGTGAGAGATATAACTAACATGAGCAAAAAAACATAAGCGACAATTTTTTTCCCTCGCATCATGAAAACCTCCCCAGGTTAGGCGGTAATTACTACGTGAGCATACAATTTTGCCATGATACACAATTCCACGCTGTTGTCATTATAAATCATCTTAGGCTGTTGCTTATGATAAGAGAAGAAGAAATAAATCCAATTGGGGGTATCCCTGATATTTACCTGCAAAAAACCGGGTTTTAGAGAAAAAAACCAAGTAGGGCAACGAATGACTGTCTTTACGGTAACTCCACCGCCTCGCCGGTGAGGGCCGCCACTTCCGTGAGCAAGGCCCGGAGGAGGTCTTTCTCCGGCACCTGGCGCATGGCTTCGCCTTTCCTGAACAACAGCCCCACTCCGGCGCCCCCGGCGATTCCCACATCGGCCTCCCGGGCTTCCCCCGGGCCGTTGACCACGCAGCCCATGATGGCCACCTTGATGGGGGCGGTCACGGCCGACAGGCGCCGTTCGGCCTCCTCGGCCAGGGAGAAGAGGTCGATGCGGCAGCGGCCGCAGGTAGGGCAGGAAATGAGTTCCACCCCTCGTTCCCGGAGGTGCAGGGCCCGCAAAATCTCGTAAGCGGCGCGCACTTCTTCCACCGGGTCCCGGGTCAGCGACACCCGCATGGTGTCGCCGATGCCCTGGGCCAGCAGCAGGCCAATGCCGAGAGCGGATTTCACCGTGCCGGCGATCAGGCCTCCGGCTTCGGTAACCCCCAGGTGCAGGGGGTAGTCCGTCTGGCGGGCCAGTTCCTCATACGCCGCTACGGTGGTTAACACATCGGAGGATTTCAAGGAAATCTTAAAATTGAAAAATCCCCAGTCCTCGAACTGCTTGACCCAGCGCCTGGCGCTGGCCGCCAGGGCGGCGGCGGTGGGCGCGCCATACTGCGCCAGGAGATCCGCCTCCAGGGAGCCGGCGTTCACCCCCAGACGCAGGGGCACACCTTGCGCCTGGCAGGCCTCAACCACGATCCGGGTTTTGGCCGCGCCCCCCAGGTTGCCGGGGTTGATGCGGATGGCGTCGGCCCCCGCCGAAAGGGACGCCAAAGCCAGGCGGTGATTAAAGTGGATGTCGGCAATCAGGGGCAGGGGACTGTCGCGCTTGATTTTTCCGAAGGCCCGGGCCGCCTTCAGATCGGGTACGGCCAGGCGGGCCACTTCACAGCCCGCCGCGGCCAGGCGCTGAATCTGGGCCAAAGTGGCCCCAACGTCCCGGGTGTCGGTGTTGGTCATGCTTTGCACCACCACCGGGGCCCCGCCGCCGATCTGGACCGGGCCGACGAAAATGGCGCGGGTGGATTTACGCGTTATCTGGATAGCTTCTTTGGGCTGAGACATAACTAAGGCAGATTTTAACGAAATTGGCCGCCTCACGCAAGTTGCCGCCAAAAATACGGTTTGAAAAGTTCAAGGTTCAAGGTTCAAGGTTGGTCTTACGTAGGGTGCGTCCTACGCACCAATTGATGATCGAGAACGGCGGGCAGTGCCCGCCCTACACATCTTTTCATGCTTTACGGGTGGGCCAAAGGCCCATGAGGAACTGCTTACAAAAACTTCGGCGGACGCTTCTCCAGGAAGGCCCTGGCCCCCTCGTGGGCGTCCGGGGAGGCGAAGCACAGGGCGAAGCTGTCGACCTCCAGGAGGCAGGCGTTTCTCAGGTCCAGGTCGAAACCCCGGTCGATGGCGCTCTTAGCGGCCGCCAGCGACACTTGGCCCTTGGCGGCCAGGGCCCGGGCCACCTTGAGACATTCCTCCCTGAAGTTGTCCGCCGGGAACACCCGGGCCACCAGCCCCAGGGTTTTGGCCTCGGAGGCGTCCAGTAGGCGGCCGGTAAGGACCATTTCCTTGGCCACCCCCTTGCCCACCAGGCGGGACAGGCGCTGGGTGCCGCCGAAGCCGGGAATGATCCCCAGGTTGATCTCCGGCTGGCCCAGCCTGGCGTTGTCCGCGGCGTAGATGAAATCGCAGGCCATGGCCATCTCCAGGCCGCCCCCCAGGGCAAAGCCGTTAACCGCGGCGATCACCGGTATCTCCAGGGCTTCGAGCTTAAAGCCGGTCTCGTGGGCCGAGGCGGCGAAGCGCCGGGCCTCCAGGGGGTCAAATTCCAGGAAAACGCTGATGTCAGCCCCGGCGATGAAAGATCGGCCGGCCCCGGTGAGGAGCAGCACCCGAATCTCGGGGTCCCGGCTCACCCGGTTCAGTGCGTCCTTGAACTCCGCCAGCATCTCGTGGTTCAAGGCGTTGAGCCGGTCCGGGCGGTTGAAGGTGATGGTGGCGACTCCGGCCTCGTGGTCAAACAGAATGGTTTGGTAAGACATGGGTTCCCCTTTGAAAATCAACCTGTTGCCCACAGGCCAGAGGCCTGTGCTACTGAGCTACTGAATTAAAAACCTGCCGCGCTGGCTCCCAGCGCCTCGATGGTGTCCGGCTGCCAGCGAGGCTGGTCATCCTTGTCGATGATCCGGGCCCGGATGCCCTCGAGGTAGTCGGGGTGGGTGATCATAAAGTGGGCCGCCAGGGCCTCCCGGTGGAAAACTTCTTGTATAGGCCGCCCCTCGTTGGCCCGGAGCAGTTGCAGGGTTATGGCCATGGCCGTGGGGGAGCGCTCCCCCAGCCGCCGCAACACGTCCTGGCAGAGCGTCAGCTCCAGGCTGCACTGGTTGAGGGCGGCCATGATCTCTTTAAGAGACCTCTTGCCCGCAAAGTGCGCCGCCACCCAGGCGTCGAGGTCCAGGTTGGGGGCAATATCTCGGCGGGCAAAGGACGCCAACACCTGTTCCAGATGCGCCACCGCGCCTGACTTATCCGCCGGAAGCTCTCCGGCGCAATTTTTAAGGGCCGCCCGCAGTTCGGGTAATCGCGCCGCCTCCACCAGGTGGGTGGCCAGCCCCAGCCGGACGCATTCGGTTCCCAGGAGTTCAACCCCCGTCAGGGCCAGGTACTCGGGGTAGCCCGGGGGACACTTGGTGAAGAGCCAGCCCGTACCGCCGACGTCCGGGAAGAAGCCGATGCGGGTTTCGGGCATGGCCATGCGGGTGGCTTCGGTGGCCACGACCAGGTCCGCCCCCGCGGCCAGGCCCAGGCCGCCCCCCATGGTGATGCCGTGGGCTATGACCACCACCGGCTTGGGGGACTGGTGGATCATCAGGTCCAGGGCATACTCCTCCTCAAAGAACTGGTCGGCCAGGTGCACCGCCCCTTCCCGGACCGCCTGGGTCAGTTCCTTGAGGTCGCCCCCGGCGCAGAAGCCCCGGTCCCCGGCCCCGGAGATTGCCACCAGGCTGACGTCGGCCGCGGCCAGGGCTTCCTCCAGCCCTCGACTCAGGAGTCGGATCATCTCCCGGTTGAGGGTGTTGAGGACCCGGGGGCGGTTCAGGACCAAGGCCATCAGGCCTGGATGCCGTTTGGAGAGGACGGGGGGCTCGGTTTGGTCGGGCATATTGAGAGGTCAGGGTGATAAGGGCAAGATATATATTAAGAAGATACTTGAAAATAGAAATTTAGAGATTTCTATGATCGGGTTAAGCGGCTTGACTCAACAAGCATTATAGCCAAGTTCGCTTAGCTTAACAGGAATTTAAAACGCTATCTCTTTTTAGCCTTCGGCGCGGGATTCACCTCCGCAGCATCTACCGTTAGATTATTGAGTTCATTGGACCTTGTGAGCCCAATTTTTTTAACCGGGATAATAGCTGTTGGCAAAAGGTCCCCACCAGGCTCTGGGCCTACATTTGCTGCAGCCAAACCAAATTCAATGGAAAGTCCCCATAATCCTTCATGAAGATTATTGTATCGAATTAAGGCCTCTACCACCTCTTTGTAGGTAAATGTTAAACTTTTGGTCTCAGGCATTAGATTTCACCTCCGTTATGTTAAACTTATTGATTCTTATAGGTTGATTTAGCCGATCACCTGATGATGCTCGTGTAGTAAAATCAGTTGCAATTGTACTAACAGCAGCATTCATAGCTACTTGAAATATTCTCTGATCCATCTTTTTAGTTAATTTATCATATAAGGTAAAAGCGCCGACTTTCTCTGCTAAAGCCGAGACAATAAATTGGTTTAAACTAATCCCTTCTTTTTCTGCAATTAATGCTAACTGACGATGAAGGCTTTTCGGTAACCTAAGTAAAATTCTGCCTCCAAATGAGACCGACTGCGATGGAGAGGGGATTTCCTGCTTAAGATCAAGCGCTGCTTCAATCCAATCTTTCGCAGCATCTTCCAAATGCTCATAAGCCTCCTGTGGCGTATTCCCTTGAGCGATACATCCGGGGAATTCTAATATTACTGCTGTATATGTTCCACTTTCCTCATCCGGAATTAGAATACGAGAATAAGGTTCTTTTAAATATTCTTCAGGCATTTTTATTGTCTTGCTCATGGTTATATCCCTTCCCGTGCACTATTCCTCGATGAGTTCTTCAAATTTGTCTATGTCTAATTCTAATTGGTCCAAAATATTGTTTGCGGTAATTCTGTTCAGATCCTTAGATCCATGATGAGGAATACTAAGGGGACGAAGGTCAGGAAATATCTGATTAACCCAAGTTTGATGCTTCCCTCGTTTAGCGGAAACTCTGCCAAGGGCCCTTGCCAAAGACTCAAGCTCCGAACTTCCAATTCCGCCCTTTTTGCGAAATTCCTCAATTCGTTTGCGGAGTTTATCGAGTTTTTCACGATTCATAATATCAAATATGATATCATCATGCAAGAACGTGTGTCAAAGAAATTTCGGGTGAAAGCTATAAAGGGATGAATCGGTCTCCTTAAAATACCCGCAGAACTTAGGAGTTCGCTGGCCAAGGGGCATTTCAAGCAATCATTACCCTAAGCCTAACGCCTGGTATATTCTGCCCTTCAGGCGATGTGGTATCTATCTGAAAGCTACCCCCCCTTTTCTCCCCAAAAAATGAGTTGGGGCAGCTCCACGTTATTCATAAACGGGATAGGGGCCCAGATGATCTCCTGCCGGTGCACTGCAAACCGGGGAAACTGCTCCCGGAGTTCTGCCGGGGTGGGGAAATGGTGCACCATGGCGCCGTCCGGGGTGGCGATGTCCACCAGAGTGCCGGGTTCCAGTTCCCGGGTTTGGGGCAGGCGCACCCTCTCCCCGGCCTCCCGGGGGGAGGTATAGATAAATAGGTGCCCTCCCTTTTTCAAGACCCGGTCCAACTCCCGGCAATAGTCCCTAAAGGTGGCGGTATCGCCGTGGTTGATGACGTTGACCGATACCACCAGGTCGAAGGCCCCGGAGGAGAATGGCAGGCGGTTGAGGTCGGCCTGCACCAGGTCGGCTACGACCGCCGGGGCGGCGGAGTTGGCGAGGTGCGCCTGGAGGAGTTTTAGCACCTGGGCGTCATAATCTGCGCCCGCGACCTTAAACCCCGCCTGGAGCAAAGGCCACAGGTTGCGGCCCACGCCGCAACCGGCGTCCAAAACCCGGCGGCAGCCGGCCGCCTGCCAACCGGGTATCAGGTCCATGAGCTCAGGATTGGGCTTCAGTCCCTGCATCACGGGATCGGCAAAAAGTTCTCCCCAACCGGGCATGGCG
>JAGVPN010000240.1 GCA_020052215.1 Syntrophobacterales bacterium | reverse complement strand
GAACGGCACGTTCAAGATGCGGGCCAGGGTCTGGGCCAGCAGGGTCTTGCCGGAGCCGGTGGGGCCCACCAGCAGGATGTTGCTCTTCTGGAGCTCCACCCCGTCCAGGTCAACCCCGGCATTGATGCGCTTATAGTGATTGTAGACCGCCACCGATAGGATCTTTTTGGCCCGTTCCTGGCCGATGACGTACTCGTCGATCTGTTTCTTGATGACCGCCGGCTCGGGAATCGACAACCGGGCGTGTTTGGCTTCGTCCTTCTCGTATTCTTCGGCGATGATGTCGTTGCACAGCTCAATGCACTCATCACAGATGTAGACGCCGGGGCCGGCGATGAGCTTCTTCACTTCGCCCTGGCTTTTGCCACAGAAAGAACACAACAGGTCGGCACTCTTGTCGGTACCGCGTTTACTCATAAATGTCGTCCTCCCCAAACCCTGAAAAGGAACCGGTTCAAGGGTCTGGCTGGTTTGCTTCGCCGCTGTTCAGGCCTTACTTTATGATATCGGCTTTATGCGGCTATTTCATTAGCGCCGGTCAGGCGCCTAGTCCTGATGCCGGGCCGGGAAAAGCATCCCCGGTTCCCGGTGGGTGATGACATTGTCAACCAGGCCGTATTCCTTGGCCTGCTGGCCGGACATATAAAAATCCCGCTCCGTATCGTGATTGATGCGTTCAATGGTTTGGCCGGTGTGTTTGGCCATAATACCGTTCAACTCTTCCCTGAGGCGCAAGATCTCCCGGGCCTGGATGTCCACGTCCGTGGCCTGGCCCTGAAAGCCGCCCAGGGGTTGATGAATCAAGATCCGGGCGTGGGGCAGGGCAAACCTTTTACCCTGGGCGCCCGCGGCCAACAGCAGCGCCGCCATGGACGCCCCCTGGCCCATGCACAGGGTGGCCACCGGGCTCTTGATGTACTGCATGGTGTCGTATATAGCCATCCCCGAGGTCACCAGACCGCCGGGGGAGTTGATATAAAAGTTGATTTCCTTGTCGGGGTCCTCTGCCTCCAAAAACAGCAGTTGGGCGATCACCAGGTTGGCGACGTCATCATTAATGGCCGTCCCCAGGAAAATTATCCGGTCTCTCAGAAGCCGGGAATAGATGTCGTATGCCCGCTCCCCCCGGCTGCTCTGCTCCACTACCATGGGAATTAACTGCATTCTACTCCTTTTCTCCCGCCGGGTCCGCGGCCTCGGCTGCGGCGGCGGTGATCTCGGCTTTATCCAGCAACAGTTTCATGGTCTTGTCGTCCAGCAGCGTCCGGCGCAGGGCCCCCAGCAGATCGTGCTCCTCATAAAACTTCTTGATCTCGGCCACGTCCCGGCGGTTGTTGACCGCGATCCGGGCCAGGGCGGCATCCATTTCGGCTTCGTCCACCGCCAGGCTCTCCTGGTCGGCGATCCGGGACAGAATCAGCCTGACCCGCACCCGGCGCTCGGCCATGGGTTTCATGACCTCCAGAATCCTGGCCGGGTCCATGCCGGCAGTGTCCATGCCGTGCTGTCGGAAGCGGTCCATCTGGTCCCGCAACATGTTCTCTTGTTCCTGGGCGATCAAGGAGGGCGGCGCCTCAAATTGATGCCGGGCCAACAACCGGTCCGACACCTGGTTTTCCAGTAAGGCCTGCCTCTCCTGTTCCTTTGCCTTTATAATATCCTCTAGCACCGCGGTGCGCAAGTCAGCCACGGTTTGAAAGTTCCCCCCCAGGTTTCGGGCGAAGGCGTCGTCCAGCTCGGGCACCACTTTCTCCTTGACTTCCTGGACGTTCACCGCGAAATCGATGACCTTGCCGGCAAGGAGGGGATTGGCGAAATCATCGGGCAGGGCCACGGCGAAACGGGCTTCCGCTCCGGCCTTGAGGCCCAGGAGGTTGGTTTCGAACTCGGGGTTGAACTTGCCGCTCCCCACCTCCACATAAGTGCCTTCCGACTTGCCGCCCTCCACCGGCTGCCCGGCGAAGTGGGCCTGATAGTCCAGGACCACAAAGTCCCCCTCCTTAACGCCCCGGTCTTCCGCCGGGGGTTTCAGGATGGCGTTGGCCTGGCGGATCTCCTCCAGGCGGGCCTCCACCTCCGCGTCGCTCACCGCCACTTCCGGGGCCGCGAGCGTCAGGGCCAGGTAGTCCTCGGCGGTAAACTCCGGCGCGACCTCGATCTCGACGCTGAAGCAGTAATCCTCCCCGGCCACCACCGGCGGCGCCGGCTCCGGCCAGCTCAAATTGATGGCTTCCAGGCCCTTGTCCTTCAAAGCCTCTCCCAGGGACTGACGCACCAGGGTTTCGGACACATCATGGTCGATGTCTTTGCGGTAATACATCTCCAGGATGGACCGCGGCACCTTGCCCGGCCGGAAGCCTTTGACTTTGGCCTTCTTCCCCAATTCCCGGTAGGCCCGGTCCACTGCCTGGGTCACCTCGGCGGAGGGGACCTCGATCTTTAATTTCCGTTTGACTTCGCTGAGATTCTCCATCTCCACCTTCAAGGCGCTTTCGGTCATTTTCTTAGCTCACAATCTTTCAGTAAATTTAAATTTTT
>JAGVPN010000249.1 GCA_020052215.1 Syntrophobacterales bacterium | reverse complement strand
CCTGCGGGAATACCAGCGGGAAGGCTATGAGATTTTCATGGACCTGATCCACCGCATTAAGGCGGACTCGGTGGGCACCCTGTTCCACCTCCAGGTGAAACCCCACCATGAACCCCCGCCGGAGGCCAGGCCGGCCCAGCAGTCCCTGGCTTACAGCCACGGCGACGGCAGCGGCGCCCAGCCCAAGGAGCGCCAGAAGAAAAAGGTGGGCCGCAACGACCCCTGCACCTGCGGCAGCGGCAAGAAATATAAGAAGTGCTGCGGGAAGTGAGACTTTTGGGGGGAGGGCCAGGGATTTTTCATAAGGGATCCTGGCCCTCCCCCAAGCCTTTCTCCCAACCCGTATAATACGGAGTTGCCGTCAAATGACATTGAATATTCATGTCATTCTGAACGGAGCGTAGCGGAGTGAAGAATCTCGGCGGTTTACAAAGAGAGATTCTTCGCTGCGCTCAGAATGACAAATAATAGTCTTTTGATTGCTCTTTGGTATAAGTGGCGGCCCGCCGGGTCGCCCTCTCTAAAGAAAAAATAGTGGCACAGGCATCTTGCCTGTGCTGAGTTTCTTTGTCATTCTGAGCGGAGTAAAAAATCTGGTTTTTGATGCTTGGGGCATAGGGCGGCCCGCGGCCGCCATTATACGGCGTGCATGGCACGCCCTTTAGGGTTTATTCAGGAGACATGCCTATGATCGTCCCGGGATTTAAATTTTCCGCCACCGCCGCGGCCATCAAAAAGCCCGGGGTATTGGACCTGGCCCTGATGGTGGCGGATACCCCCGCGGCCGCGGCCGGGGTGTTTACCCGCAACCGGGTGAAGGCCGCGCCGGTGGTGATTACCCAGGCCCGCCTGCGGAAAGGCACCGCCCAGGCCATCCTGGTGAATGCCGGCAATGCCAATGCCTGCAACGGCCCCCGGGGGTTAGAGACCGCCCGGGCAACCTGCCGGGCGGCCGCCAAGCTGCTTAATATCCCCGAACGACTGGTGCTGCCGTCGTCCACCGGGGTCATCGGCGCCCCCCTGCCCGGGGACCGGATCACCCAGGCCCTGCCCCAATTGGTGGCCGGGCTGAACCCTGACGGCTTGGGCGAGGCGGCCCGGGCCATCATGACCACCGACACCCAGCCCAAGGCCTCGCTGGTTAAAGGAATTATTGACGGCAAGGAATTCACCCTGGCCGGCATCGCCAAGGGTTCTGGCATGATCCACCCGGATATGGCCACGCTTCTGGTCTTCCTGTTTACCGACGCGGCCGCCACCCCCAAAATTTTGAAAACTCTCCTGCGTCAAGCCCTTACAAAAAGCTTTAACCGGATCACGGTGGACGGGGACACCTCCACCAACGACACCATTCTCTTATTGGCCGGGGGTAAGACCGGCAATGCCGTCATCAAGGAAGACGGAGCAGATATGGCGGCCCTGGGCGAGGCGGTGAATCGGGTCATGGGCGAGTTGGCCCGGCAGGTGGTGGCCGACGGCGAAGGGGCCCGGCACGTCTACCGGGTGGAGGTTTTGGGCGCGGCCACCCCCGCGGAGGCCAAAAAAGCGGCCCTGACCGTAGCCGCTTCGCCCCTGGTCAAGACCGCCATGGCGGGAGAAGACGTCAATTGGGGGCGGATCATGGCCGCGCTGGGGCGCGCCGGCGCCCGCTTCGACCCCGAGCGGGTGGACATCGCCTTCGGCAGCCAGCCCGTGGTGCAAAACGGCCAGGGGCTGGGCCCCATGGCGGAAGCCGCGGCCCAGCAGGTGATCAAATCCGGCGCCTTTACGGTGACCATCCGCCTGAACGCCGGAGACTTTGCCGATTACTACGACACCTGCGACCTCACCGAGGACTACATCCGCATCAACGCCGACTACCGGAGTTGAGGAGGACCAATGGCCGCGACTTATTCCCTGACGCTGGTGCGCCACGGGCAAAGCACCTGGAATCTGGAGAACCGTTTTACCGGCTGGACTGACGTGGGCCTGTCGCCCCAGGGGGAGCAGGAAGCCCTGACGGGGGCGCAGCTCCTCCGGGACCGGGGCTTCACCTATGATGTCGCCTACACCTCGGTGCTCAAGCGGGCCATCAAGACCCTCTGGATTATCCTGGAAACCATGGAACTGGAGTGGATCCCGGTGATTCGCGCCTGGGAGCTCAATGAGCGGCATTACGGGGCCTTACAGGGTCTCAATAAAAGTGAAATGGCGGCCAAATACGGCGAAGAACAGGTGCGGATCTGGCGCCGGAGTTACGGGGTGCGGCCTCCGGCCCTGGAACCGGACGACCCTCGCCATCCCCGGTTCGACCGGCGCTACGCCCACCTGCCCCCCCACGTCATCCCGGCCTGCGAATGCCTGGCCGACACCGTGGACCGCATGCTGCCCTACTGGCACCGCGACATCGCCCCGGCCATTCTATCCGGGCAACGAGTGCTGGTGGTGGCCCACGGCAACAGCCTGCGCGCCCTGGTGAAACACTTGGATAGGCTCTCCGATGACGCCATCGTTTCGGTGAATATCCCCACGGGCATTCCCCTGGTGTACGAACTGGATGCCGACCTGAACCAGGTTAAGCATTACTATTTGGGGGACGAAGCGGAGATTAAGAAGGCCATGGACGCCGTGGCCGCCCAGGGCAAGGCCGGGTAAGCCAGACTTTTTCGGACACCTTCAGTGGGGGGCCAGCAAGAGATCGGAGATTTTGGGGTTCTCAGGATCAATGTCAATCAAGGAGTAATTCATCCGGTTGAACAGCAGGCAGAACGTTCGGTTGGTGCTGATTCCCTTGATGCTATACCCGCCTGGCAATATTTCCATAAGTTGCTGGATAGTTAAGCTATCTCTGGTAGCATTGGAGTATTCCATTACCACAAATGGCCTATATTTTTCCAAAGTATCCCTAAGGCCAAGTAAAACATATTTTTCAAATCCTTCCACATCAATCTTGATTAAATCTATTTTATTTAGGTTTAGTTTTGAGATATACAAATCACCCTCGACGATTTCTAATTTGCCAAGTTTTATATTGTTATCTTTTGCATGTTCTTCTATAAAAGAGCCTGTCGCAATATTTCTACCGACAGGTGCATAAAAATCAAGATATTCACTTTTTGCGCCAAGTCCAACATTATGAACGATAATATTAGAGCATTTATTAAATAATAACTTTGACATTAAGATATTTATGACTCTGTCATAAGGTTCGAATGAATGAACCTCTTGACAATATCTAGACATAAATAATGAATGCTGGCCAACATTTGCTCCTACATCGATAAAGATAGGATTTTGTTTTTCTTTAACTATATCTTTCAATAAAAATAGAATAGCTTTTTCATACGCTCCATAAAAATAGACCGACCAGTCAATAAAAGTGTTCAAATTTCCCTGGTATTTCAAGCCAAAAAAGTCTGTTTCAAATTCTTTTCCCTCCACAGTATCCGGATTAACGAAATATCTGATAATCCTATCTCTAACGCCAAACGCCAGCCAATCCTGATGACCAAATATTCTCAACAAGTTCAGCGTTACCGGGGG
>JAGVPN010000113.1 GCA_020052215.1 Syntrophobacterales bacterium | reverse complement strand
CATTTCTGGATAGCCTGCGGCTGAGCCAGAGCAAGCAGGAAGAATTGCTGGACCAGGTCGCGATCCTGGCCCGTCGGGAGGGGATTTCCCCGGCTGCCGTCCTGGCCCGGGACGAACTGCGCCGCGCCCTGACTGACCCTGACCGCACCCCCCAGGAGAGGGTTAAGGCGGTGCGGCGGCACCTGTACGCCCAAGTTTATCCCCGCTTCAGCGCGGCCCGGGAGGCCTTCGAGACCGCCCTGGCCCGGCTGGGGTGGAAGCGCACCCCCCGCTTTCGCCTGCACCCGCCCGCCGCCTTTGAAGGCCCCGATTTTCAGCTGGAAATCAAATTTCGGGACGCCCCGGAATTGCAAGAACTCCTGGGCGAAATCCATTGCCTGACCCAGGCGGAGGGATTTGACGACCTGACCCGCCGGTAAACCCCGTCAGCAATCAGCTTTCAGCCAAGACTACGCCCGGGCGAAGTCTATGGTGCGCCCTGCGCCCCAGGCCTTTTCCCCGGAACAGCCCGGAGCAGCTCTCCCACATTTTCCTTCCTGGAGCCAGGCGGAGGTCATAATTGTTTCCCTGGGGGCAAATCGGCAGGGGTGATGAGAGGAATTCTTTGAAACTGCCTTGACTTTGTTGATCTTTGGCCTAAGATGGTTCTAAAGTTTAGAATAATTTACAAATAAGACCGCGGGAGGAAAGCTAGGCATGCTCGTGATCATCAGTGACCTACATTTCGTGGATGGCTCCGCCGGGGAGCACAACCTCTCCCACCGGGCCTTTGAATATTTCTTCGAGGATGTGGCGGCCATTGTCGCCAAGCCCAGCAATAACATCGAGGAAATCAAAATAGTCTTGCTGGGAGATACCTTCGACCTGCTGCGCACCGAAGGCTGGTTCGATTACCCGGTGGAAGAGAGGCCCTGGGGGGACAAGGACGCGGCCATCGAGGTCCACGCCCTCACCCTCTTGGACGCCATCACTGACCATCCGGAGAACCGCCAGACCTTTAAGGTAATCCGACAGGGTGTAGCTGATTTAAAAGGCAAATGCCGCTTGGATTCCGGGGCCCGGTTATTTTATGTGCCGGGCAACCACGACCGGTTATGCAACCGGACCCCACGATTGCGGCAGAAGGTGTGCGACTGCCTGGGAATTCCGGCGGCCTGGCACGACCCGGCGGATCTCTTCCCCCACACCTATGAAGACTTGGCCTATGGGGTGTTTGCCCGGCACGGGCATGAATATGACAAGTTTAACTATGAAGGGGGGACCGCGTATTCTCCGGCTGATTACCAGCGGGTGCCCATCGGCGATCCCATCACCACCGAATTGGTGGCCCGGCTGCCCTATACCCTGGCCCGGCGCCTGGGTAATGCCCCCGATAAACCGACGATCATCAGAAATTTTCAGGAGATCGAAAATGTCCGGCCCCTGTCCGCGGTCATCGAGTGGCTCCTCTACCAGGTGCGCCAGGACCGGCGGCTCAAAGAGATTATCGAAGACTCGGTCCAGGAGGTCGTCGATCACTTCGACAGCCTGGACTTCGTCAAGAACTGGTACGCGCGCCACGACCAGTGGACCGACTGGCGGGACGAGGCCGACAAGATCCAGGCCTTTCTCTTTCTCCTGCGGCATTTCAAGCTCTACCGCACCGAAAAGCTGTGGGACCTATCCATGCAGGCCAAGGACTACTTCGTCAAAGACGACCTCCTGGAAGCCGCGCCCCAGGAATATCTTCACCTCGACTCCCGTGTCCGCTACGTGGTCTACGGGCACACCCATGATCCCCTGGAGTCGCCGGTGCGGAGCCTCCCGGACTCCCCCGCGCCGCTGGAGCAGGTCTATCTAAACACCGGCACCTGGCGCGGCCGCTATTATAAGGCTACGCAGGATGACTCCTTCATCGCCTGGAAGAACATGACCTATGTGATTTTTTACCAGGAGGGGGAACGGGGCACCCCCTTCCCGGTCTTCGAAACCTGGACCGGGGCCTTGAAGACGGTTTAACCAACCTGGACTCCGGGTGCCGTCCCCGGATTTAATGTTTGGGGGTACTTGCGCCGATGACATTCCTACCAGGGAGGTAAAGGGCATGGAGAAAAAAGAGGGCGCGGCCATGGAAGCCCGACTGGCCGGAATGGGTAAAAAAATCGATGAGTTGAAGGGACGGCTGGGCACGGTAACCGGCGAAGTCAAGGCGGAATTGGCGAGGCGGATTGACGCGGCTTATGCGGAACAGGAGGAACAGCGTCAGCGGCTGCACCGGCTTAAAGACCAAGGTCTGGAGCACTGGGACAGCCTTAAGGACCAGGCCGGCAAGGCCTGGGACGGCCTGGAGAAATCATTGCAAGACCTGGCGGCCAGGCTCAAAAAGTAACCCCGGGGCGCATCCCGCGGCCTTGCCGGTCCGGAATGTAGCCCAAGGCGGCGCCGGTTTTTGAAGGTTTTGGGTTGGACAGACCTGGGGAACAGTCTGGCCTGAGCCTCGGGCGCACTCGGATGGCATGAAAAGAT
>JAGVPN010000242.1 GCA_020052215.1 Syntrophobacterales bacterium | reverse complement strand
CGGGGGTCCAGGGCCGCCTGGCGCAGGGCGGCTAAATGGTCCGTGGTTAGGACTGTATCGATATGCAGGAATACGAAAAAATCTCCCCGGGCCACCCGGGCGCCCGCATTCAATTGGGCCCCCCGGCCTCGGGGCGCGGTAAGCCAGCGGACCTGGGGGAAGCCGGCCGCCACTTCCCGGGTGGCGTCGGTGCTGCCGCCGTCCACCAGGAGAATTTCCAGATCAGGGGTTCGGGGGAGATTTGACAGGGCCTCGGCCAATATCGGGGCCTCATTGAGGACCGGCAGAATGAGGGAAATGACCGCCTTGCTCATCATCTTTGCCAAGGAACCTCGCCCGGGGCAGGTGAAAACCCGTCTCAGCCCCCCGTTATCCCCGGAGGAGGCCGCGCAACTTTATCACAGCTTTCTCTTAGATATCCTGGAAGAAATGGCCCGGGTGCCGGAAGTGCGCCTGGCCGTGGCCTTCAGTCCCCTGGGGGCTCAGGTCTGGTTTCGCGGCCTGGCGCCGCCCGGCGCGGACCTCTTCCCCCAGGAGGGGGCGGATTTGGGAGAACGCATGGCCCGGGCCTTCGCCCAGGGCTTTGCCGCCGGTTTTGGCCCCGTACTGCTCAGGGGCAGCGACGTCCCTGATCTCCCGGCCGCGGTGGTGTCAGAGGCCCGGGAAGTGCTGGCGGCCGGCCGGGCCCAGGTGGTCTTGGGGCCGGCTACCGACGGCGGGTACCACCTGGTGGGTCTGGCCGAACCCCAGCCCCGCTTGTTCCAGGGTCCGGCCTGGTCCAGCAGCACGGTCCTGACGGACACCGTCAGCCTGGCCCGGCAACTGGGCCTCAGGGTCCACCTCCTCCCCCCCTGGCCCGACATCGACACCTATGAAAACCTGCAGGCCTTCCATAACCAATCCCGCCCGGCACCGCAGCCGGGGTGGCGCAGCCATGAGCAGGCTCGGAGACTGCTCGGCCGGCTTGCGACCAACGAATCTTAGACGGGCCAATATGGTTGTGGTGCATATAATGATATAAGATAACTTCAGGAGCATTGCATGGCAAACTTCCAGGAGTCAACTACTCCGGCTCCCGGCAACAAAACGTCGGTCATCCGCCCCCTCATCTTGCTTTTCCTCATCGGGTCGGTGATCGCCGTGCAGTATTTTCACCTGGAGCAGTACCTGGACCCGGAGCGCCTGCGCCGGTTCGGGGCCTCCCACGGAGTCCTGCTGCCCCTGATCTACCTGGCGGTATGGACGGTGGGGCCGCTCTTCCTGCCCGGCCTCCCCATTATCCTGGCCGGCGGCGTGCTCTTCGGGCCCTTCTGGGGAGTAGTCTATACCGCCATCGGCTCCGCTCTGGGCGCGGCGTTGGTCTTCCTGGTGGCCCGCTACCTGGCCCGGGACTGGGTGGCGGCGAAGCTGGCCGGCGCCAGGTTGATGTCCCTGGACGACCAAGTGGCCCGGCATGGCTGGAAGATCGTGGCCTTCACCCGGCTCATCCCCGTCTTCTCCTTCTCCCTGTTGAACTACGCCTTCGGACTCACCCGGATCTCTTTCTGGCCTTATCTGGCCGCCACCTTCGTCTGTATGCTGCCCGCCACCATCGCCTTTGTGTACTTCTCCAGCAACCTCCTGGACCTGGTGCAGGGGGAAATTTCCTCAGGACTGATCATCGGGGTGATCCTGGTGGCGGTGGTGAGCCTCATCCCGGTGATCTACAAATGGCGGAAGGCTAAAGCCGGGGAACCGCTGGATCTTTAACTGTGGGGCTGACCGGCCCCGGCGCGCCGTACCGCCGGCGGACCTCCCCAACGACAAAGGCAGGACCATGTTGGCCCTGCCTGGAGAATAACTCGGGAGAGAGGAGCTTAACCCCGGCGCCGACCTCTCCGGGTAACCGCCAGCCCTAAAAGGCCGGAGCCCCAGGATTATATAGCGTTTGCCATAAATTCCTTCCGCTTGGAGGTTCTTAAATCCCCCTAAATCCCCCTTTTTCAAAGGGGGACTTTACCTGCAATTCCTTGTAGTTCCCCCCCTTTTTTAAAGGGGGGCAGGGGGGATTATAAGGCTTCCCATAACGGAAAAAACTTTTGGCACTTGCTATAAGTCATTATCGGCTCAACACCTCGCCACGTCAGCCCCGGATAATCCTATCCACCTGGATGTCGTGGAGCTTGAGGAGCTTCCAGAGGGTCACCCGGCTGATGCTCAGTAGGCGGGCCGCCTCGCTCTTTTTGCCTCCAGCCTGGTTAATGGCGTCGATCAGCCGCTGGCGCTCGTCCGCGGCCCGCCCTAACCGGCCCGCCCGGCGTCCCTGGAGCGGGGGCGCGGGCTTCTGCTGGAAGGTGGCCGGGAGGTGCTCCGGGCCGATGGCGCCCTCGGGACACAGGACAAAGGCATACTCGATGACATTAATCAGCTCCCGGACATTGCCGGGCCAATCATGGCCGGTGAGCAGGTCCAGGGCCTCATCGCTGATGCCGCTCAAGGGTTTGCGGGTCTGGCGGCGGGCCCGGTGGATGAAGGCCTTGACCAGCAGAGGGATGTCCTCCCGGCGCTCCCTTAAGGGGGGCAAGTAGATGGGAATGACGCCGATGCGGTAGTAGAGGTCTTCCCGGAACCTGCCCAAGGCCATGAGCCGGTGGAGGTCCTTGTTGGTGGCGGTGATGACCCGGACATTCACCGGGATGGGGGCGTGGTCCCCCACTTTTTCGATGACCTTTTCCTGAAGCACCCGGAGCAGCTTGGCCTGGGTGGACATGGGCAGGTCCCCGATTTCGTCCAGGAAGATGTCCCCGCCGTTGGCGGCCTCGAAGCGCCCCACCCGG
>JAGVPN010000020.1 GCA_020052215.1 Syntrophobacterales bacterium | reverse complement strand
TCTACATTTACGATATTATCAAAACCAAGCCAGGTGAGGCATTTCTCTACCGCCTTAACAAGCTTTGGTCCCGTTTCCTTTATCAAATCATATAGATATCCATATTCTTTTCTGTTGGTGTCGATTTTCGTTTCAAGCTCTTTCAAACTTGCTTGGTACTCGTCTTGCAGTTTTTTCTTTTCCTGCATAAGCTCCTTTTCGTTGGGTAGTCTATAAATGGGGTCGCTAAGCCAAGCAAATTGTGTGCTATATGGGAATAAAGATGGAATAATACCTGGAAGAACTTTCTCGAGAAGGTCGACTAAAAAAACTTCCTTATGCTTAATTTGAGGAAATATTAATGTAATGTTCTCCTTTTCCATGTTTGCAAAAGATACTATACGACCTGACTTAGCCTCCATTAAAGGAAAAAAATTGTCATTCTTTACGTTATTTTTACCATCCCAATGTGTCGGATGATAAAAAGTGATTCTGTACGTAGCGTTATCGTTGTGCCTTTCAAGCAGGGATCGTAGCTCGCTTTCGTCTTTAAAGACTATTGCGGTATCCATTCCCGTAACATTCTCCCATGACGGTAAATTAGCATAGAAATCATACAATGAGTAAGTTTCGGTATTGCCCCGGCTTGCACCTCTTTGAGTTATAGATACTGGATGATACTCAATTCTCTCATGCGCTGCTCCAAATACCACAATAAATGACTCTTTTACCATAAATGGTCGAAGGCTTTTTCCAAGGATACTTGCAGAAAGCGCACGAGGATCAAAGATAGTTTGAGGAAATGCACTTTCTAAAACTAATTGTTTATGCTCTTTTGTTTTGGTATAAGTGTGATCTTCTTTAATATAGTCCACTTGTAATGGATTTTGCAGATCTATTATAATAATGTCATACTCATGCAAATTGGAAGGGAAGTCTAAATTCAAAAGGCATTGATATTCGCTATATCGCTCAGTATTGGGGACCTTGACTATGGGCCCTAGAGTTCCAGAATAACAATTGAAACCGCGAGATTTGAGTGCCTGAATACATTTTTCTTCAAGGTCAATAGCGCAGATACGGGGGCTTTCATAAATCTGAGGCGGTTGACCTTCCGCCTCATCGGGTTTGTTTTTGGAATCTTCCGATGGACGCGTATCTTTTTCTAATCCCTTTGTTTCTCTTTTCGACATGAGAAATAACCCTCTTAGCGTGACTGGTTTATTAATCAAGCTTCTAACATTATAAGAACATATCTAAAGTTTTAGTCCCGAATGTCAAGTCTAATCTGATCTCGGTTTGATGATTGTCAGCTCAAATCTTGGTCGTTAAAATTTAAGAGACGGGAGAATCAGCGGGGTGACGCCCCCAGCCCCGCATTATCTTCTGGTTTTCTTCCTGCCCTCGCCGGAACTGAGGGGCTGGCTGGGCCGGAGGACGTGTTCCGCCACCGGGACCAGCTCTTTCAGGATCTGTTCACCCCGATTGTCCTCAATCATGGACACGAGGATGTAGCGACGCCAGGTCGCCTCACCCCACACCAGGACCGAATCCGCATGAAAGCCCCGGACCTCCCCGGATTTGCGGTACAAGTGGTTAGGGGGCACGGTGGTCGAAAGGACCGAGACGAACTTGCCGGGAAGATCAGGAAACGCCAGGATTTTCAGCATTTGGCGCGAAAACTCCGGGCTGACGAGCCTGCCGTAAGCCAGCAGGTAATAGAAACGGCAGAGTTGGTAGGCTGTGGCGGTGTGGGACAGACCTGTAATGGGTTCGGGATTCACCTCGCCGCCGGGCAAGTAGGTGCCCCCCAGCCAGATGCCCCCGCCCTTTTGGGGGTCGTAGAACCGATAGCGCCGATCACTGGCCAGCGCCTCGATTTTCTTCAGGCCGATCCGACCGATCACCTGACTGCTGGCATGGTTATCCGACCGGCGGATCATCTCGATCAGGTCTCGGTGGATCTCCGGGGTGTCTTTCAGAGCGCCGTCTTTAAAACCCTGGAAGGCCGCCAACAGGACCATCAGCTTCGGCAGGCTGGCGCCATACATCATGGTGCCGCCGTTCACCTGGGCAAAGCGCGGCGCTTTGGGATTGGACAGGTCCACCAGGCCTACCGACATTTTGCCGGCGCGGATCAGGGACTGCCAGGCTTCGTGCTGCTTCAAAGCCTGGTCCAGCCTGGTCTGCAACCTCTGGTCCCGCCTTTGGGACAGCGGACGCCAATCCGGGCCGGAAAGGGGGAGGGAAGGGGGTCCGGCGTCGGCCAGGTTCAGGCCCATGGCCAAAACCCCAAGCACGGTAAAAACCATGGCGGTAAAAATCTTCACCCAACTCTCCAGGATCAATTCGGGTCGCCCGCCAGCAATTTTTCCTTCTTGGAGGCGAACATGAGGTTTGAGGTGCGCGCCCGGTGACGGTAGCCGATCCCAAAGGGGAGAGGCTGGATATCCTGGCCCCTTTTATACATCTTGGCCATATCCGCCTGGTAGCAGTTGCTGAAGAGGGAGATGGGGCCCGCGTAGGCGCCGTAAAATCGGAGATTCCACACGGCAGGGTCGAAATACTTCAACGGGATGCCCGAATCACCTTGCAGCACGTAAAGACTCTGGTCCAGAATGAACTGCCGGATGACCGAAAAGTAAGGCTTGTACATCAAATATGAGGCGGCTTTGGTGAAGGTCGTCATCGGGCCGAAGCCTTTCAGGAAAGAGACAAAATGCTGGTTTCGTGCAAAGGAATCGTTGCCGAGATTGAACTGAAAATAGTAGAGCGTCTGATTTTCCGCCGAGCCCGGGCTGGCAAAGACGATCTTTACCCCCGGAATGCCCCGGGGGCGATCTCCCGGCCCCGCCGCGGGGGACTCGGCGATGGTTCCGTCCGGGTTCATGACCCAAGACTGGACGTCAAGGACCCGGGCCTTTTCCCTGGCCAGGAAAAACATGAGGACCGGGAGAGTGCCCTTGAGTTCACTCTTGCCGATGGAAGATTTCATTTTTGCCGTGATGAAAAAGTCCAGGTGGAGAAGCTCGTAAAGGGAACTTTGCAGACTGGCAAAAAAATTCTGTTCCTGGAGGGCGGAAAAATCCGGCATCTCTCCCACCGGTTCCAGGGCAATCAGGAGGTAAGTCTTGGCCTGGGGGAAGAGGGCAAACACGTTGACGAAATCCGGGCCGCTGAAGGGATAAAACACGGTGGCGGCGGTGGCGGAGCCGAGTTCCTTGGCGGCCCACTCGCGCATGGGCGCGAGTCGCCCCCGGGTAAACCTCTCCCAGTTCTGGTCAAAAAACTTGGCATGTCTGACCCAGGCCGGCTTGTCTTCATACGCCGCCAGGGTGCTCTCCGGGTTGCTGAGGCCGGCGATGAACCGGGCGTAATCATTATAAGCCGGGAGGCGCTTCTCAGTTTGGTCGTTTTTGGGGACGGCGCAGCCTTCGGGGGTGCAGACAGCCTCCGGACCGGCGCCAAATGCCGGTACCGCCCCCAGAGCCAGGAGAAGCACCATCGTTGCTGTGCCGAACAGGTTGGTTTTACGCATCAGCGGTTTCCTTCAAATTTTCTAAGATATTGATTTGTCAACCAATTTTTCTAGAGAGCTGCGGGGCTCCACGGTCGCCAGCAGCTTGTACAACAGGAGTCCTGAGGCCACGGTCAGCAGGCCGCACACCGAAGGCAGAGGCCGCTCGATAACTAAATAACAGATCATCCAGCCGTAGAGCAGGAGAAAAATCGCCGGCGTTACCGGGTATCCCCACGTCTTGAAAGGTCTTGGCAGTAGAGGGTGCCGCCGGCGCAAGACGAACACCCCCAGCACCGTCAGGGAGGCGAACAGGGCCAGGGTAAACCCGACATAGGTCAACACCGCATTAAACGTGGCGGTCAGGGTAAGAAAAATCGCCACCGCGGCTTGCAGGATAATGGCAAAGACCGGGGCGCCTCTCGCATTCCGTCGGGCTAAGAACCTCAAGCGTTTCATGTCCTCGCTCATGGTTTGGGTCACCCGGGGACCCACCATGATTAGGGAACTGAGGCTGGAGATCAGCGCCAGACAGATCAGCACCGTCATCATGGCCCCGCCTCTGTCGCCGAAGATGGATTTCGCCGACAGGAAGCCGACGTCGATTTGACCGGCAAGCTCGCTCATGGGCACGGTATAAAGAAAAACATAATTGATCAGGCAATAGCAGAGGGAAACAAAGGCCGCGCCCAGAAATAACGAGATCGGCAGATTTCTCTCCGGCCGGAGAATCTCGCCGGCAATGTAGGATGAAGAGTTCCACCCGGAATAGGCATAAAAGACATATACCAGTGAAATGGCAAACGCCGGGCTGAACATTGATTCCAGGTCGCTCGGCGACGGCGCCAGGGTAATGTTCTGGGGGATCGCAACGAAAAAGCCCAAGACGATAAAAGCGACGATCAGGAGAATTTTTCCCCCGGTGAACAGGTTTTGAAAATGGCAGCCGAATCTCACATCCGTCAGATGCACCAGGGAGAGGATCACAATTATTGACACCGCGATAACCGTCTTGTCGATGCCGGGGAGGATGGCGCCGGCGTATTCACCCAAAGCAATGGCCGCCAGCGCGATGGGAGCCGCAAACCCGGCCACCATGGAGACCCATCCCGACAGAAAGCCGATGGCGGGATGATAAATATTGGAGAGATAGGTGTACTCGCCGCCGGACCTGGGCATCATCGACCCCAGTTCCCCATAGCACAGGGCTCCGCAAAAGGCGCCCACCCCCCCCAACACCCACAGCATGAGGACCGCAAAGGGAGAGTGCAGGCTTGCCACCTGAAAGCCCAGGGTGGTGAACACGCCGATCCCGATCATATTAGCGATGACAATGATGGCCGCGGAGAACAGGGTTACCGGCCTTTTCTCATCGGGAGCGCAGGGGGTCCCGCCTTTACCTTGGTCTGTCACAGTTTTGTCTACCTCGCAGCCCGGACCACTTTAAATCAACCTGACGCCAGGCCAAAAAATGCCGGGGCCTGGCCATCCGGACACCTCCTGGGCTGCAATGATTTTACCTGAATCGGTGGGCTAAGAAACCCCATTTTTCTTCCGAACCAGGCTTTTTATGAGGAGCCCAGGCCCCTCTTACCCGCATGTATAAAGACCATTGGTCAATTTAGCTTGCTTTCCGAAAATTTTTATGTTAGCATCCGAACTTCTGGCACAATCTTTGCTGATTTGTCTGCCATTAACTTAGGTCAGCCTGCCGACTCTCCTTCTGAACTACGTCAGTCTTCTTGCTCCAGTTGGTACCTGACCTCAACTCAATAAAGTCAAAACCGCAGGAGGAAAAAAATTGTGAAAACGTTAATTATATTTCTGCTCCTAACCATCTTAACCGTCCCGGCCTGGGCCGAACCCTGGCCCAAAACTCCTCCCCCCATAGGCGATCTTTTCTTAAAGCAGGAGTACTGGAACTACATCAAGGAAGCCGCCAAACGCTACAAAATTTCACCTTACCTCATCCAGGCCGTATGCGCCATTGAATCGAGATATGATAAGGACGCCAAATCGGGGCGCTGCTTTGGCCTGATGCAACTGCACCAGGACACCGCCAAAAAGTATGGGGTGGACCCGCACAACCCCAGGGCCAATATCATGGGCGGGGCGGCGGTTTTGGCCAGTCTGATGCAGAGATACAACGGGGACATCAGGAAAGTTTTGAGAAAGTATAACGCTAGCTGCACCTCAGCCTATGAGCGCGAGGTCATCCGGGCTTATAACCAGGCGCAGCTTTTTGCAACATCCGCCTTAGTGACTGGCAAGCCCAACAAGCTGCGAAATTAGTTTTATCATCCTGAACCACCGCCCCAGCCGAATTCCCGCAGTTGCTTTATGGAAGGACAGGTTTGCCCTGCTCGGGAAGGAAAAACCGAGTCTTCCATTGACTTGGCGGCTAACCTGTGTTAGAAGGGGCAAAATACGTAAAGCGTCTACCCGCAGCTTTTATGATGGCCGGCACAGGAGGGAATTATGAGATTGGCAAAAGTTAATCTGGCGCTTTCAGTTCTGGTCACCGTTTTATTCCTTGGGTTCAACTGTTATGCCCAGCCCAATATCCCCAAGGAAAATATTCCCTCCAACCTTTCCGCCGAAGTCAAAACAGAAGTGGAAGGCCTATATTCCCCGGAGGCGGTCAAGCGAGCCCAAGCCGCCAACAAGTTGGGAAACATGGGGGAAAAGGCTGTCCCGGCCATCCCCTTGCTCATCGGGATGCTGGGCGATAGCACCGGGATAGAATTGAAGGCCGACCCCGAATCTAAAATTGCTGAAAACACCTCCCCCGGCATTGAAGCCGCAGTGGCTTTGGGGAAAATCGGCGACCCGGCCTTAGAGCCGTTGATTGTCGCCTTGAAGGATAAAAACCCCCACGTCCGGGTTTTGGCCGCCGTGGCCCTGGAAGAGCTCGAAAATCCCAAAGCGGTGTCAGCTTTGATTGCGGCCCTGCAGGATGAAAATCTTGATGTGCAAGCCGCCGCCGCCAGGGCCTTGGGAGAAATCAACGATCCCAAGGCGGTGGACCCGTTAATTGCGGCCTTAAAGGATAAAAAACCCGAAATGCGGGGGACCGCAGCCGTGGCTTTGGGAGAGATCGGGGATAAAAAAGCCACCTTGCCCCTGGTTGCCGCTCTGAAGGACCCCAATGAGAAAGTTCGCCGCTTGGCGGCCGTGGCCTTAGGCGATATAGGCGACAGTCAGTCTGTAAAAGCCCTGGTAGCCGCGTTGAAAGACAGCGATGCCCAAGTCAGAGTCGCTGCGGCCGAGGCGCTGGGGGGGAAAAGTGATGTAAAGCTGTCCCAGGGGCCTTTAATTGCGGCCTTCACGGATAAGAATCCCCAGATGCGAGCCGCAGTTATCGAGGCGCTGGCCGGGATGAAGTCTCCCAAGATCGAAGGGATGTTCATCGGCGCCTTGAAGGACGAGGACCCCAATGTCCGGATGAGTGCGGCAGAGGCGCTGGCGGAAATTAAATCTCCCAACGCGGTCAAACCCTTATTAGCCGCCCTGAAAGACGAGGCCCCCAGCGTACGCGCCAGTGCGGCGAAGGCTTTGGGAGCGATAGGGGACCCCATGGCGGTGCCGGCTCTCTTTGACCTCCTGAAGGACAAGAAAGAAAGTGTCCGGGCCGCGGCAGTCGCGGCCCTGGGCAAAATGAAGTCCCCCCGGGCCATCAAAGCCCTGGTCAGCGTCCTAAACAATGACGAATTGCCCGTCCGGGTAAGCGCCGCGGTGGCGATGGGCGAGATCGGCTCGCCCCGCGCCGTTAAGCCCCTCATCAAAGCTTTGAGTGATAAGTCCGGGGGTGTCCGTGAAGCCGCGGCCATGGCGCTAACTCAGATAACCGGAAAAAATTTTGGCGAAGATCAGGTAGCTTGGAACAAATACTGGGAGGAAAATAAAGAAGCCTTTCTCAGCTCCTGCGCCAAGGGTTTGTGCCGCTATTAATCTGAGCAACCGTGTCCAGCCGGGAAACCATTTTTCCTCCGAAGCTGGTTTCCCGGCCCTTGCCGGCTGAATCCCCCATTCTTAAAGCAGCCTCACGCCTTTCCCCGCCCCTGTCCTATACCAACGATCATTTCCTCACGGACACAACGAAGCATGAAAATGTCGCACCGTCACCCTCGGCGGTGAGATGTAGGACAGCCGCCCCCGGCTGTCCATGGGCAGGCG
>JAGVPN010000306.1 GCA_020052215.1 Syntrophobacterales bacterium | reverse complement strand
CTCCCCGGGATAAGGCCCGGACCCCGCCGCCGCCCGGCAGTGAAGACAGGCCAAATTGCAGCGCCGGGTGGTCTCCCAAGCCAGCAGGCGGAGGGGGGGAATTTTTTCAGATTTATTGCTGGAATGATTCATAATTTATGATTAATGATTTCAAACTAAAATGATTTTAGCAAGCTATTATGTATTGCTATTTTAGCAAGTTATACAATATATTTCATAACCTTTCTTAAGATTCAGGTCGAACTCATGTCCTCCGCGGTCCGCACAGGTTGAAAACCTGTGCTTTATGACCCTCTTTCATAGAGCCAGGGATATTCTTCCGGGAAAGCAGCTAAGGTCTCTTTAACCGGGTTGTTCCTGATATATTGCCACTTCTCCAGAAATTCCACTTCATCCCGGACAATTCGGTCATATCTTTCATCCTGCCAGATAGTTCCTTTAACTCCCCGGCGTTGACTAATTTTCTGCGCGCTGAAGCTTTTGACACTGTGGATGATTTCCGCCAAATCAAAAAACCCTCCTCCTGCCCTGGAGAGTGGTTGGGACAAGAGATGGACATGGTCAGGCAAAATCACCGCGGCATAAACTATCCATTTCCTGGTGTCCCAAAATCTTACAGCCTCCAGGGTAATGGTGCGCTCTTTTTCATTAAGAACCACACCATCTTTGCACCTCCAGGTGATGAAATATACCCTTCCCGGCTCCTGCCAATGGGGCAAGTTTCTCCTGGTAACCTTAAAGGCTTGCACAGGCTGGAAGCCTGTGCCACCAGGGCTTTTCCTACTATTTTTTGTCCTTTTCTCATTGGAGCCCATGCAGTTAACCCCAAGATTAAAGAAACAAGGCCGTTGCTCATGAACCTTTGGTTTACCCGTAAATTATGAAAAGTCGATGGCCTTTTATCATGGTGCGCAGTGCGCACCCTACTAAACTGTGACCCACCCTAAAATTATGAAAAAGTTGGTAGCGGGTGTCCCCGCCCGCCGCCTTTGGTGGCACCGGCTTCCAGCCGGTGCTTCTATTTCAGCAGCATTGCCGCCTGTTTAGCGAAGTAGGTCAAAATCAAATCCGCGCCGGCCCGCTTGATGGCGAGCAAGGACTCCAGCATCACCGCGGTTTCATCCAGCCAGCCGTTAGCCGCGGCGGCCTTGATCATGGCGTACTCGCCGCTCACCTGGTAGGCCGCCAGGGGAAGATCGAACTCCGCGGCCAGTTGGGCGATAACGTCCAGGTAAGGGAGAGCCGGCTTGACCATGAGGATGTCGGCGCCCTCCTCCACGTCCAGGGCCGCTTCCCGCGAGGCCTCCCGGATGTTGGCCGGGTCCATCTGGTAGGAGCGGCGGTCCCCGAAGGCCGGGGCCGACTCCGCCGCATCCCTGAAGGGGCCGTAGAAGCTGGAGGCGTATTTGACCGCATAGGACATGATGGGCACCATCTCGAAGCCCCGCTCGTCCAAAGCCTCCCGGATGGCCCCTACCCTGCCGTCCATCATGTCGGACGGCGCCACCATATCGGCCCCGGCCTCGGCGTGGGACACCGCCACCTGGCCCAGGACCTCCAGGGTGGCGTCGTTGTCCACCTCCCGGCCGGACAGCAACCCGCAGTGGCCGTGGGAGGTGTAGCCGCACAGGCAGACGTCGGTGATCACCACCAGCTCAGGCAGCTTTTTCTTGAGCAGCCGCACCGCCTGCTGCACCGCGCCCTTGGGGGAGGCGGCCTCGGAGCCGGTGTCGTCTTTCTTAGTCGGCAGCCCGAAGAGCAGGACCGCGGGCACCCCCACGTCAAACGCGGCTTTGGCCTCCTCCACCAGCAGGTCCGGGGACAAGCGGGCCACGCCGGGCATGGAAGGCACTTCCTGGCGCACCCGGCTCCCCGGGGCCGCGAACATGGGGTAGATGAAGTCTTCGGGGATAAGATGCGTCTCCCGCACCATGCGCCGCAAGGGTTCCCGCCGCCGCAAGCGCCGGGGGCGAAATAACAGTTCCATGATCTTGACCTCTTATCTGGTTATCAAGAAAGGTTTTGCCTGGACGTCGGGCAGTCGAAAGTTTATTGTTATCCCAGCGGCGCCGGCCTGTCAAGCTCACGGCGGTGGCGCCGGGCTAACCGGGATCATGCAGGCTATAGTCTTGCAGAAATTTAATAAACGGTTTTTTGGGAAGACCTTTTGTGCTACGGTGTAATAGGTCTTAAGATTGCCGGGAGCAATCGAGGAGGGTTCGGATGAAGATGCGGTCAGGCCTAATCGCCTTGGCAACCCTGTTAGCTGCACTCTTGATGGCCGGTTGCGCCACCACCGAGGACAAAAAGGCGCAGGCGGACCACGACGCCCTGTGTTCGGTCCTGGACACGAACAAGGACGGCAAGATCACCAAAGAGGAGTTCATGGCGCAGACCAGTGACAAAGCCAAGGGGTTGGAAGTTTTCGAGAAATGCGACGCCGATAAAAATGGGCACCTGACGTATGACGAAGTCTGGTCCCAACGCCTGATGCTCCCACCGTCACTAATCATCACCACGCCGCCAGTGCTCCGGCCAGTCCGGTAAGGCGATGGGCTCACGGCGGAGGGGCCGGTTTTATGCCGCCGGAGGCCAAGGACGCGGCGACATCCCTCCGAGCCTTTCTCAAGAAATCTCTTATACCGAGTTGCAATCAAAAGATAATTATTGGTAGCCGCAGGCTTTAGCCTGCGGCTGCACAGGCTGGAAAGCCGGTGCTACCATTTGAGTGCGAAGTGGTATTACTACCAAATTGCAATCAAAGTAGTCTATTGTAGCGGACCTGCATGTCCCCCCGGGCAGAGGGCCGGCACATAGTGTCATGTTCCGTATTTTTATATGACAAACATATTGCGGTGATTTTCCGAAACCTTTTTAAAGTCCCCCTTTTTTAAAGGGGGATTTAGTGGGATTATCAGGGAGTTATTATAATCCCCCCTGCCCCCCTTTAGAAAAGGGGGGTTCAAATTATTGGTCTTTAATACCGCACTAATTGAGGAACGTCACACTATTGTGGCGTTTCAGGAAAACCTTCAAAAAAAAACCTCTTATTCCCTCCCCCTTGATGGGGGAGGGAGGATTCTAAGACCATAACTTATTGAAGATACTTCTGAAACATGACACTAGATCGGCCCCTACCTCAGGCCAGTCTCCCCGAACGCAGCCTCATTGGACCACCACCTCCACGGCGTCGCCCTGACCGCCCGGCCCAACTACGGTGAGCCGGTGGCGGCCCCGGGATAAATCCAGAGGAAGTTCATAGGGCGGGCCGGTGGAGGCGACTTCCCGGCCGTCCACGAACCAGGTGACGGCTTGGAGCGGGTCCCGGCACAGGGCTTTGGAAGTCACCCGGATCACTTCGGCCCGAGGGGGCAACAGAAACCGGTCCCCGGGCAAGGGATAGCTGATGCTGACCCGGAGCGCCAGGCCGCCGTCCCCGGCGGGTGGGTGATCGCCCCCCGGAGGAGGCGTTGGGCGGCCGATGACCAAGGCCCCTCCCCGGCTCCGGGGTTGGGCCGCGCCCTTCAAGTCGGCGGCCACCGGGGCCTGAAAGGTTTTCCGCAAGTCCGGATCAAAACCCGCCAGGCGGAATCGGCCTTGTCCGCCTTTCTCGAAGCGCTGGTGGAGCCAGCCGGCATAATTGGCGGGCATACGGTGCCAGGGTTCCCGAGGGTGGTGATAGGCACAGACCGCCTGGGGTTCGGTGCCGGCCATAAACAGCTCTTGGCGTCGATGCAGGCAGCCCGGCCCGGGTTTCAGGCCGGAGAAGGCGCAGACTTCCGCGGCGGCAACCCCGGCGGGTTTTCTAAATGCCGCCGGCATACTCCCGGCAAACAGGGCTTCGGCCAGGTCCGCCACTATGGGGGCGGCGGCGCCGGCCCCGCTGAGGTCCGCGGTGGGCCGGCCGTCGAAATTGCCCACCCACACGGCCAGGGTATAATCCCGGGTGTAGGCTACGGCCCACAAGTCCCGGAAGTGGGTGCTGGTCCCGGTCTTGATGGCCATCCGGTAGGGCGGGTTCATGGCCGAGGCGCCGCCGAAGATGCGGACCCGGGCCATGGGATCGCTCAAGATGTCATTGATGATGAAGACCGCCTGGGAAGAAAAGATCGGGGTCAGGTCGTCTTGGGGGGAATCCGGGGTAAACCGCAGGGGTCCGAATCTCCCGCCGTTGCCCAGACAGGCGTAAGCCGCGGCCAGTTGCAGGAGGCTGACCTCGGGGTTGCCCACCACCAAGCCCAGGCCGTAATGTTCCGGGGCGAATTCCGGGCGATTGATGAGGTGCAGCCCGGCCAGGGTGTCGTAGTAGGTCTCCGTTCCCAGCAGGTTGAGCAGGTGAACGGTGGAGAGGTTCAGGGAATTGCCCAGGGCCTCCCGGAAAGGAATGGGGCCGTGGGCCACGCGATCGAAGTTGGCCGGGATAAACTCGCCCCGGGGAGTGCGGTAGCGCCGTTCCACGTCTTCCAGCACCGAGGCGGGCGTGAACCCCTGGTCCAGGGCCAGGGCATAGAGAAACGGTTTGAGGGTGGAACCCGGCGAGCGCCAGGCCGCGGCGCCGTTGTTGAAGCCCTGGTCCCGGGGGCCATAGGCGCAGGATCCCACCAGGGCCAGGACTTCCCGGGAGCCGTTGGCGACGATCACCGCAGCCGCCTGGGAGGCGCCGGCTTTCAGGAGCCGGGCCCGGTGCGAGTGCACGATGGCCTGGGCCCGCCGCTGGAGCGGCAGATCCAGGGTCGTCCTGAGCCGCTGGGGACCCGGGGCCGCCGGTTTTTCCCGGGAAAGCACCAGGTTGACAAAATGCGGGGCTTCAAAGGGGAACGCCGGGGGTCGGGGGCCGTTGCCCCGGAACCTGACGGGGTCTGCCTGCCGGGCCTGGAGTTCCTCGGGCCTGAGATACCCCAGCCGCGCCATGCGGGAGAGCACCCAGCGCTGCCGCGCCAGGAGGCGGTCCCGGTTTCGGCCATAGGGGTTCAGGGTTCCCGGGGCTTTGACCAGGGCGGCCAGGATGGCGGCTTCACCCACGGTCAACTGGGAGGCGGTTTTGCCGAAATAGGCCCAGGCCCCGGCCTCCACCCCTATGAGGTTATTGCCCAGGGGCACCCGGTCGAGGTAGCGCCGCAGGATCTCGTCCTTGCTGAGAGCCATCTCCATCCTGAGGCTGCGGCAGACCTCCACCAGTTTGCGATAATAACTGCGGCGCCCGGGGTAGGCGAGACGGGCCAGTTGCTGGGTGAGGGTGGAAGCCCCGGACACAATGCGGCCGTGGCTCAGGTTGCTCATGGCCGCCCGGAGGATGGCCAGGGGGTCGATGCCCGGATGGCGCCAGAACCTCTGATCCTCCGCGGCCACGAAGGCCGCGGCCACGAGGGAGGGGACGGCACCCTCGGGCAAGGTGACGAGCTTGCCACCCCGGGCCTCGGGGGCCAGG
>JAGVPN010000399.1 GCA_020052215.1 Syntrophobacterales bacterium | reverse complement strand
TATGTATCGTTGCAATTTCATTTATTTAAGCGATGAGGCAGTTCCTTTTAATAAAGTTGCCAAAATTGCTGATCTAATAGTTGAAAAAAAGCTTAATATATTATGGACCACATATTCAAAATTAGATACAAAGTTCACTATTGATTTATGTGAAAAAATTATTCGTTCGGGATGTGATGTACTATCCTTTGGTTTGGAATCTGCCAATCAACGAGTTAATGATTTAATGGACAAGGGGGTGAGCATAGCTACTGTAATTGAAAATTTAAATGTTTTTAGGAAACTCCGTTTTGGATGTGGCATCGGTGCGATGATAGGTTTTCCGGGAGAGACAGAACAAGAAATGCATTATACCGCGGATTTTTTAAGTTCATATATTAATGAGAACAAGGGGGTTGTGGGCTATATTTCAATTTTTTCTTTAAACGCCAGGTCATACGTTTATGATCATCCCCAAGAATTTGGAATTTCGTCTATAGAAAATGCGGATGAATATTTTTACAAAGAAAATTATGATTATAAGTCAATGCAACGGGTTCCTTACGAAAGAATGATGGAGATTGCCAACAAGGTTAACATGCAATCAATGTCCAAGGTTGTATTTCGAGGCCTAAAAGTAAAAGGCGGTCGGAAATCGTCACGTTAGTTGTGGCGGTCGAAAACTTCGGCGCCGGCGCCAGAAAATTCGCGCCGGCAAATTTTGCACCGGCTCCGGGCCGCGATATTCCTGCCCTACCAGTTGGTCCGCAGGCGGTATTTCTCGATCTTGTGACTCAGAGTCTTGCGGTTGATCCCCAGGATGCGGGCGGCTTCCTGGCGCCGGCCCTGGGTGCGGCGCAGGATGAATTGAATGTAGCGTTTTTCCAACTCCTCCAGGGAATAGTTTTCGTCGGAGAAGGCCTGGAAATCGCCCTGACGCTGGGAAATGAAACTGGGCAAATGTTCCGGCTGAATGATGGCCCCATCTTCCAGGATCACGATGCGCTCAATGGTGTGCTCCAGCTCCCGGACATTGCCCGGCCAGCCATAGTCACTGAGCAGTTTCAGGGCCTGGCTGGAGATCCCGGTAACTTCCCGGTGGCCTTTCTGACTGTACTGGCGGAGAAAGTGATCCACCAGCAGGGCAATATCCCCGGTGCGCTCCCTCAGGGGGGGTAAGTGGATGGGAATGACGCTGAGCCGGTAGTAGAGGTCCTCCCGGAAGGCGCCCGCCTTGATGGCTTCCTTCAGGTCGCGGTTGGACGAGGCGATGATGCGGATATCCAGTTTAATGCGTTTCTGGCTCCCCACCTGCATGAACTCCCGCTCCTGGATCACCCGGAGGAGCTTGGCCTGGATATTCAGGCTCAGATTGCTGATCTCGTCGAAGAAAAAGGTCCCGTGGTTGGCCAGTTCGAAGAGCCCGTGCTTCGTCTGCAGGGCCCCGGTGAAAGACCCCTTGACGTGACCGAAGAGTTCGCTTTCCAACAAAGACTCCACCAGCGCGGAGCAGTCCACCGGAACGAATTCCTGGCCGGCCCGGGGGCTGAGCAGGTGGATGGCCCGGGCCACTAGTTCTTTGCCAGTGCCGGACTCCCCGGTGAGCAGGACGGTGCTGTCGCTGGGGGCGGCCCGCTTGATCTTGTCGAAAACCCGCTTCATGGCGGGACTCTGGCCAATAATAAAATCCAGGCCCAGGCCGCCGGCTGCTTCTGGTTCAGGTGCGGCCGGCCGGTTTTTCTGGTAGAGGTGATCCCGGGCCTTCTGCACCACCGCTTCCAGTTCCTCCAGCCGGAATGGTTTCACCAGATAGTCCATGGCCCCCAGCTTGATACACTCCACCGCCCCGGCAATAGTGGGGTAACCGGTGATCATGATGACTTCGGTGTCCGGAAAATTCTGGCGGAGGTGTTTCAGCACCTCCACCCCGTCCATGTCCGGCAGCTTGATATCCAGCAGGACGACGCCAAACGGCTGACGGGCCAGGCAGGCCAGCGCCTGGGCGGCATCGGCGGCTGTGGCCACTGCCAGATCTTGCTGGGACAAAGCCTTGACGATGCCGGTCCGCACTACGGCTTCATCGTCCACCACCAGGACCTGCCGGTTGAAATCACTCTCCTGCATCCACACCCTTTGCCGCGCCAACCGTAGGCAGTTTGACCCGGAAGGTGGTCCCCGCCCCGACTTCGCTTTCCACGTCCACCGCTCCCCGGTGGGCTTCGATCAGCCCTTTGACCAGCGACAGGCCTAACCCGGTGCCGATCACCTGCCGGGTCTTGGGACTCTTGACCCGGTAGAACTTATCAAAAATTTTGGGAATCTCCTCCGCCTCAATGCCGATGCCCTGGTCCTGGACCACGACTTCCAGGTAGTCCCCCCGGGAGATGGCGTCAATCCTGACTTCGCCCCCATCCGGGGAGTAATTGATGGCATTGCTCACCAGGTTGCCGAACACTTCCTCCATGCTGCGGCGGTCAGCCTGGATGAGAGGCAGTCCATCGGTGACCGAAAGCTTCAGGGTGACCTTCTGGCTGGCGGCCCTCTCCCGCAAAAGTTCCACCAGCTCGCCCAGGGTTTCCCGCAGATCCAGGGGCACCTGTTCCAGTTGCCCGTAACCCGCTTCCATCTTGGCCACATCCAACAGGTCGTTGATCAGATCGAGCAAACCCTGAATCTTGGCATGGGCCCGGGTGAGCAGTTCCCGCTGCTTGTGGGTCAAATCCCCGGCCAAACCGTCCAGGATCACGGCATGCTGCTGCTTGATGGCGGCCAGGGGGGACCGGAGTTCATGGGACACCATGCGCACGAAATCGTTCTTCATTTCATCCAGTTCTTTGAAGTGGGTGACGTCGTGAAATACGGTGACCGTGCCCAGCACCTGGCTGTCCAGCCCGGAAAATGGGGCCGACAAGGCCCGCAGGTGTATGTGGTTTTGGCAAAGCTCCTGGGCGATGAACCTCGCCTCACTCCGGTTGCCGGCCGCCAACAGCGACTCGATTGCCGCTTGAAAGTTCCGGTTATCGACATAGGCCTGCAAAGGTCCGGGGTGGGGCGGCGGCGCCTGAACCCCCAGGAGATGCAGGAGGGTGGAGTTGCACAGCACCACTTCGCCTTCCCGGTTAGTCACCAGCACCCCGTCGGCCATGCAGTTGACGATGGTGTGCATCCGGCTCTGTTCCATGGCCAGGTTGTAGAGGTTCCGAGCCTGCTCCTCCTGAAGCTGGCGGGTTTGCTGCTCCAGGAGCTGCTTCTCCAGGGCCCGTTTGATCACCATGCACAGGTGGTCGATGCTGAAGGGCTTGGTGACGAAGTCATAGGCCCCCTTTTTCATGCACTCCACCGCGTCGGCCACGGTACCCAGGCCGGTCATGATAATCACCGGAATGCCGGGGTAGCGGACGGAGGTCTGCTCCAGGACCTCCAAGGCCCCCATCACCGGCATCTTCAAGTCGCAGAGGACCACGTTGACCGGATCGGCGGCCAGTTGGTCCAGGGCCTCCTGACCGTTGGCGGCCGTGGTCACCAGGTAGCCCTCGCTGACCAGCACCCGGCTGCACCCGAGACGCAGCACCTCTTCGTCGTCCACCACTAAGATTTTGTGTTGCTCGTCCATACACTGAGCCTCAGTTTTAAGCATCACGCCTCATTAAACTCCGTGCCGGCTCCCTGATCCCGAGATTCCAGGGGCAGCTTGATGGTGAACGTGGTCCCCCCTCCCCCGGGGCTGTCGGCGCTGATCGTCCCTCCGTGCCGCTGAATCACCCCGTAAACAATGGAGAGCCCCAGGCCCGTGCCTTTGCCCGGTGGTTTGGTGGTAAAAAAGGGTTCGAAGATCTTGTCCCGGATCGCCATAGGAATCCCACCGCCGGTGTCGGTAAAGGTCAAGATGACCCCGTCTCCCTGGGGCATGGGCCGGCTGGCGATGGTGATCTGCCCCTGCCCGTTCATGGCGTCCGCGGCGTTGAGGAGCAGGTTGGTAAAGACCTGCTGCAACTGGCCCGGGTCCCCCACGATCTGAGGCAGGCACGGGTCCAGTTCCTGGATAACCTTGATGTTGTGGAAAAAGGCCTGGTGGCTGATAAGCTCCACGCAGCGGTGGATGATGTCATTGGCGTTAAGGAGTTTTCGATCCCCCAGGGATTGGCGGCTAAAGTCCAGCAGCCGGTGCACGATCTGCTGGCAGCGCATCGTCTGATTGATGATCACCTCGATATTTTCCCGGTGGACGGCCTCGGCCGCCAGGTCCCGTTGCAAGAGTTCGGCGTAGATCAGGATGCCGGCCAGGGGATTGTTGATCTCATGGGCCACCCCCGCGGACATTCTTCCCAGGGAGGCGATCTTTTCACTGTGCACCAGTTGCGCCTGGGCCGCCTCTAACTCCCGGTGGACTTTGAGGATTTCCCGCAGGTCCGAAAAAATGCCCACGCTGCCGACCTCCTGGCCCCGCTCCCGGATAATGGTGGCGGAAAAGTTGACCGGCACCTCCTCGCCATTTTTGTTGATAAAGGTCATCCGGGTGGTGTTCAACTTGTCCGGCGGCCCGTATTCATCACTGCGCATCCGCCGCATCATCTCGGAGGCCAACTCCACCGGATAGAAGCGGCGGAAGTTCTCCGCATTGCCGATCATCTCTTCGGCCTTGTAGCCCAGAATCCGTTCCGCCCCTTGGTTGAAGATCAGGGGCACCCCCTTGGTGTCCACCACCACGATGCCGTCCACCGAGTTCTGAATGATATTGGTGAAAAAAGCGTTGGTCTTCTGGAGTTCCCGTTCGATGAGAATGCGGCTGGTAAGGTCCCGCAGGTATAGGCAGGTAAGCAACTTATTGCCCAGGCGGGAGACCGCCATACAGGTCTCGAAGACCCGGGGGACGTGGGCCTCGTGGTTGATTTTGTCCAGGAGGCTGCAAAACTGGGTCTCCTGCTGCAAATCCCCCTGGTCCACCAGGCTTGCCAGTTCCTGAGCCATGTGAAGATGCTGGGAGGTGAGCACTTCTCCCAGGTTCATGCCGATGATCCGGCTCCTGGGGATATTCAGGATTTCCATCATCCGGGTGTTGGCAAAGATGATGCGATGGTTCTCATCCGCCATCAACAGTCCTTCCCGGGTCAACTGAGTGAGGAGATCGAGCTTCTGTTCCGCTTCCACCACGGGGGTGATATCCCGCAACACCTCGAAGCCGCCGATGACCCGGCCCTCGGGGTCGGTGATGATGGAGGCGGAGACGGTCACGGGCACCTCCCGGCCGTTGCGGGTCCGCACCACCCGCCGCTCCCCGGAGAAGGCCTTTTTGTGGAGCATAACCTGCTTGAGGATGCAATCGGCGGTAAAGCACTGGACGGTATTCAGCAACTCCCCGCAGGTCATCCGGCCCACCACCTCGCCCCGGGTGTAACCCGTGAACTTCTCCATATGGTCGTTGATGTACGTGACCACCAGAAACGGGTCCACCAGGAAGAAGGGCAGGGGAAAATTTTCCAGGATGCTGGACAGGGTGGCCATCTGCTGCTCCATCACCGGGTGGGCCAGCAAATCGGCGTGCTCCCGAATGAGGATGAAACAGCCGGCCTTTTGGCGGCCGGCGCCCCGGATGGGGGCGGCGCTGATGGACAGGGGAGCGCCCAGGGGCCAGCGGGTCTTCAGCAGGACCGGCGCCTGCCGGTAGC
>JAGVPN010000196.1 GCA_020052215.1 Syntrophobacterales bacterium | reverse complement strand
CCCCTAAATCCCCCTTTAAAAAAGGGGGACTTGGTCTTCCGGCCTTCAAGGCAGGGGTTGTCCTATACCATACAATTTATGGAACGCGACACTAGCCTGCTTCCTTGGCGCAGGCTGGAAAGCCTGCGCCACTGATTTAAAGAACTTTTTCGGAACAGCACGGATAATGCGGATGGTGGGCTACATCTTTCCCTAAACACTGACTACTGACTACTGACTGAGATCGCATGCACAAGTTATTCATGATACTGGCCCAAACCTACCTGGCCCGCCGGGTCAGGCGGCATCCACCCCGGCCTCTATCCGACCTGGACCTCGGGCAAGTTCGGCGGGTCTTGCTCATCAGCAACACCGCCCTGGGGGACACGCTGTTTTCCACCCCGGCCATCCGGGCCCTGAAAGAGCGGTACCCGGCCTGGGAACTGGAGGTTCTGGCCCACCGGGTGTTCGGGGCTATCCTGACCCATAATTCTCACGTAGGCCGGATTTTTACCTATCCCGGCCGCAACCGGCGTCTTTTGACCCTGGCCCGGGACCTGCGCCTCCGGGCCTACGACCTGGTCGTCATCCTCCACGGCAACGACCCGGAAGCCACCCTGCTGGCGCATCTTACGGGAAGCCCGTATATCATCGGCTCGGCCAAAAGCCCCTTGGCGTTCGCCTACTCTGCCACGGTGGCGCCCGCCGACCCGTATGAGCACGCCATCGAGCGGCGCCTCAATTACGTCCGGCTCGTTGGCGCCGACACCGCCGACAAGCGCATGGACCTCTTTCTTCCCCCAGAAGAACTGGACCGGGCCGCGGCCCTCCTGGCGGAAAATTTCGGGGCCGTGCCGCCTTTGCTCATGGCTTTCCACCCCACCGGCTCGGACCCTTATAAATGGTGGCCCGCGGCGTCCTTCATCGATCTGGGGAATTTTTTATACGAGACCTATCAGGCGCCGCTCCTGATCATCAGCGGCGCGGGCGACCGGGAGCAGGCCGAGGCCATTGCGGCCAAGCTTGCCGGCCCCAGCCTGGTGACCGGGGGCCGCTATCCTCTGCTCACCGTGGCCGCCCTGCTCAGCCACTGCCGCCTCCTGGTGGCCAACGACAGCGGGCCTTTGCACCTGGGCCTGGCCCTGGGGGTGCCCACCATCGGTTTGCTGGGCGCCGATGACCCGAAACGGGTGGGGCCTTATCAAGTGGACTGGGGCGTCGCCCTCCATAAACGGGAGGAGGTGTGCGCCGAGGAGCCCTGCCGGCTGAAGAACTGCCCGAAGAACCTCTGTATGGAGGCGATTTCGGTGGCGGAGGTAGCGGACTTGATCAAGACCTGGTGGAAGCCGACTAAACCGTAAGGCTTTAAAGGAGTTCTCATGCATGATTTTCCGGAATTTATGAAAGCCCCCTGCAACAAAATCTCTTCAGATTCTCAATATACTACTGGTGTTGAAGGGTATGTCTTTGACGGCTCGGACGGCAGCCAGATGGCATTTTGGACCTGCGCAGCGGATGGAATATCAAAAGAGCATGTCCATGACTTTGAAGAATATTTTGTGGTGATTCAAGGAAAATACACCCTAATGATTGGCGGCCATAAAATACCCATTGTTGCCGGTGAAGAATATTTTATCCCCAAAGGATTGGCCCATGCCGGCGAATATATTGCCGGCACCAGGACCATTCATGCTTTTGGAGGAAACCGCGCCAAAAGAGAAATTGAGGAATAATAGCCTAAGAGGAATTAGCCGATAAGGTTGGTAGGCGGGGGCGCCCTATATCTTACAACAACACCCGATAATTGACCTTGAGAGCCTTGGCCAGCCTCCGGGCCATCTCCTTGCCGATGGGCCTTTTGCCGTGCTCCATTTCGGAGATGTGGGTTTGGCTGACCCCCACCAGGCGGGCTAACTCCTGTTGGGTCAGGGCCTCCCGTTTTCTGGCTCCACGGAGAGCCACACTCCCGTTAAAGTCGGGATAGACCTCCTCCCAGGGAATGGACTCCGGCTCGGCAACGGCTCTTTTTGACCCCATGCCCCTCAGCCCCCTCCCCCAAATTTCTTCTCGACTAATTCCTCATATATTGCATTGATCTCCCGGCCCAGGCGGTCCAGGGAGAAGTGTTCCCGGACGTGGGTGCGGGCTTTCGCTCCCAGTTGCCGCGCCCGGGCGGGGTCAGAGAGAAGCCGCTCCAGGGCCGCGGCCAGGGCCCCGGCGTCCCGGGGGGGGATCAATAAACCGTTGTCGCCGTCCGTCACCACTTCCGGCAAACCCCCCACCGCAGTGGCGATCACCGGCAGTCCCGCGGCCATGGCCTCCAGGAGGGCCAGGGACACCCCCTCGCTGTAGCTGGGCAGGACAAAGATGTCCATGGCGTTTAGGAGATCGGGCACGTCCCGGCGCGGCCCCAGAAAATGCACCACCTCGGCCAGGCCCAGGCTCACCGCCAACTGCCGCACCTCGTCAATCCGGCGGCCGCCCCCCACGATGAGGGCGTGGACGGGATGGCGCTCGCGAATTTGGGCCATAGCGGTGAATAACTCCTTATGGCCCTTGCCCCAGTGGTCCAGGCGGCCCACCAGGCCGATCACCGGCAAACCGTCGGGCAGCCCCAGTTCCCGGCGCACCGCTTTACCGGGGCGGGCCGCGTCAATGGCGGCGATATCCACTCCGTTGGCCACGACTCTGACCTTGGCGGGATCCAAACCACCCTGAGTTACAAGATAGTCCCGCACCCCCCGGGAGACCGCCAGACTCAGGTCGGTAAAGCGCCCCAGCACCAGGCAAATGAGCCGGCGCTTGCGGTTGAACCGGGTGAGGCCGTGCCAGTGGTCGATAATGATGGGCACCTGCATCAGCGCTGTGGCCAAGCGGGCATAATTCCCCGGGACATAGCTGTTGACGTGCAGCAGGTCCACCCGGTGGCGATAGATGACCCAGCAGAGCTGCAAGAAGAAGCGGAGCCAGACCCAGCCGTTTAGTCCCGGCATCCGGAAATCCACGGTAGGGAGGCGGGCGGGGATGATCTTTTCCGCATCCGGGGTCAACAAGCCACAGATTACCTGGAAGCGGTCCGGGTTAAGACGCGCCGCAGCCTCTACCAGCACCATTTCGGCGCCCGCGCCCCGCTCCGGCTTGATGATGAAAAGGACGGTGATTTTTTTATTCTTATCCATATAACCGCGTCCAGGAGTTTACGCCCTGCCGTTGTAGGGGCGGTTCGCGAACCGCCCCTACGGGGGAATCCGGCCGGCCGCCGCTAATTAGCGGGCCACTAGTGGCTGCAGGCGCTCACTGATAAGTTGGGCGGCCAGCTGCGACCCCCGGGTATTGAGATGCACCACATCATAGATGTACTGTTGATCTTGGGGGATCAAGGCCGCCAGATCGATCACCAGCACGCCGTTGTCTTTCCCCACCTCCCGGATGGCCTGGTTGAACCTGGCGTAAAGATCTATGAACTCGCTCACGGAAATCCCGGAATCCGACTCAAAGCCCTGGGTGGCCTTGAGGACCTTGGGGTCGGGATTGGGTTTATAGCGGTTGAACTGGGTCATGAGCACCGGGGTGATTCGCCGGGCCCGGCAGATGTTGATGAAGGTGTTCAGGTTCATCTTGAACTCATCGAGGATGGCGGCCGAATCCACCGTGAGCTTCTTCCCCCGGATATGGGCAAACTCGTCGTCCGGTTCCTTGACCTTTTTGCCGAAGATTTTATGGCTCAGGATGCGGGTGGCGGCATGGAGGTTGGGGATATACATATCCCGGGCCAGGGTGGATATGGCCTTCCAGCCGATGAGATTCTTATAGAAAGAGAAATTGACGATAGCCGCCCGGGTGGGGTTTTTGCTCCAGTAAGTCCGGTCGTAAATCAGGGCCACCAGGTCGTTGATATTGTGCATCATGATGACGACGTCGGGCCGTAACGGGAGAATCTTGTTCAATAAAATATCCAGGGAATGCAAGGAGTTGTTGCCGCCGACCCCGGAATTGATGGAGGTGATCTTTTTCCCGGTTTGTTGCGCCAGGAGATTGCCCACCAGGTAAGGAAAGCGGTTCTCTTCCTCCACGTAGATGCAGGCGACGGTGGAGCCGCCCAGAAAGACCAGGGTGAGATCCGGTTTCTCATAGCGGCTATAGGGCAGCATGAAGCCGTGGGCGTCGGTTCTGACCCGGTAGGGTTTCTGGACCAGGCCGTCGGAGTCCCGCACGGCCCGATCCGGGGGGACATCCACCGTATCGACCCCGGGCAGAATCTCCCTTAAATTGATGTAGCGCCTCTCCGAAAAGAGCACCAGGTTTTGAGTGCGGTTGATCTGGGCCAGGAGCTTTTCGGCGCCATAGGTGGCGGCCAGCATCAGGATTAAAACCAACCCTAAGATGGTCTGCTTGGGGTGGCGTTCAAACCAGTTTTGCGGGGATTGGCCTTGCTGCTCTGCCATGGTCTCAAGCTCGCGGAGAGTTACTCATACCATTATGCAGTCCAATGGTGGCACAGGCGTCTCGCCTGTGCCAGCGCAGGCTAAAGCCTGCGGCTACCGATAATTGCATTTTGATTGTAACTTGGTATCACCTGTAACCCGGAGGGGCGCTTAAGTCCGTCGCCTTTTAGCGGCGGGTT
>JAGVPN010000179.1 GCA_020052215.1 Syntrophobacterales bacterium | reverse complement strand
GCGCCGCCCGCCTGGGGCCGCCGTCTGCAAAGCTTATTTCGCTATGGGACCGTTGTCGGGATACAGCCGGCCTGGTATCCCCTGGTGTCCATGCAACTGGCGGCCCGCCTCCACCGCCGCCGGGGGGGCCGGGTGCTCACCATGTTTTTTCACTCCTCGGAACTCCAGCCCGGGGCCAGCCGACTCTTTCCCACCGAGGCGGCGGTCAGCCGGTTCGTCGTTAAGATCCGCACCTTTCTCACCTGGCTGGTGCAGACCGGGCCGATTTCAGGGGTGACCCTGGCGGAATTGGGGGAGGATTGGCGGGAGGGTATCAGACCGGATGCCGATCAGGCCGCAGGCTTCGAGGGGACGGGGCCGGCATAATATAGCAATTGCCAAAAGTTTTTTCGGTTATGGGAAGCCTTCTAATCCCCCCTAACCCCCCTTTAGAAAAGGGGGGAACTATAAGGAATTGCTGTTAAAGTCCCCCTTTGAAAAAGGGGGACTTAGGGGGATTTGAAAATCAGCAGTCGGAAAGAACTTTTAGTAACCGCTATAACCCCGGGGCATCAGCCTCCGGCCCTGGGGGGAAAAGATGCGGCTCTGGGTCAAGCCCCGCTTTTGCAGGAAGAATCTCACCGAAGTCTCCAACACTCCCAGGCCGTATTTGACGCTCCGGGGAAAATTGATGGAAGAGGCTTCCGGGAAATAGCGGGTGGGACAGGAAACCTCGCCGAGGGGAAAGCCGAAGAAAATAACCTGGGCCAGCATCTGGTTGTCGAAGACAAAATCGTCGGAGTTCTCCCACAGGGGGAGAGTCTCCAGGACTTTCCGGGAAAAGGCCCGAAACCCCGTGTGATATTCGGAGAGTTTGGCGCCCAGGAGCAGGTTCTGGAACAGGGTAAGCAAGCGGTTGAATAAATATTTATAGGGGGGCATGCCGCCCTGGCAGGCTTTGCCCCCCAAAATCCGGGAGCCGATGGCCACCTCGTATTCGCCGCTGGCCACCAGACCGGCCAGGGCCGGGATGATCTTGGGGGAATATTGGTAATCGGGGTGTACCATCACCACGATATCGGCGCCCAGTTTCAGGGCCTCGGTGTAACAGGTTTTTTGGTTGGCGCCATAGCCCAGGTTCCGCTCATGTAAAAAGCACCGGATGCCCAGCCGCCGGGCCACCTCCACCGTCTCATCGTGGGAGGCGTCGTCCACCAGCAAGACTTCATCCACCACGTCAAAGGGGATGTCCTTAAAGGTACGTTCCAGGGTTTGGGCGGCGTTATAGGCAGGCATGACCACCAACACTTTTTTTCCGGATAGCATACTTCCCTTTCTCCTGATTACCTGCTAAGAATTAAGGTTAATAATGCGTTGCGTGGATCAACCCGACGAATCTTCCGCACCTCGCCAGCAACCGGCTATTGGGGGTCAAGCGGGCAGGGAAGCCCTTGCTGGTAATTTCGGCCTATTACTTGAAGTTCATACTAAGATTTTTCCCAAAATGCAAACCGCTTGACGTTAACGGTGTGGCGGCCCCAGGCGAACAGACAGCAATGACCAGATCGGAAAAAATTATCTGGATCTTTTTTGCCGTCACCTCCTGCCAGTTGGCCTTCCAGCACCCGTCCTTCTTGTTGGTTGCTGGGGAAAGAACCAACCTGTTTTCGGGCCTGTTGTGCTTCCTCACCTTGACCGTGGCGGTGGTCTTCGGGGGTCGAGGCGCCATCAACCTCAAGTCGCCGGAATTTTTGATTTCCGTGGCCCTGGCGGTGATAGCCGGGGTCAGCGCCCTGTTCAGCCTCACGCCTTTATCTTCTTCCTTTCGGGTGTTCGTCTTGCTGGCCTCCGGGTTGGGAGGATTCTGGTGCGCCCGGATCCTGCTGCAAACTCCGGAAAACCAGCGCCGGTTTACCTGGCTCTGCCTGTGGATATTGGGCGGGCTGCTGTTCTTAAGCTTCCTGGGGTACTTCATCACCGGCTATATCGAGCATTTTATCATCGACCGCAGCCACCCCCTCACCAATGTGATTCTCCTGCTGTCCTTTGCGCCCCTGGCCCTGTTGGGTCAAAAGTCGCGGCCCTTGATGGTGTTGGCCATCATCCTCCTGGGCCTCAGCTATATCACGCTGTGCCTCAGCGAGCGGATATCCGTGGTATTCATCCCCCTGGGGGTCTGCCTGGTGGGCGCCTTCTTCGGGACCCTGCGATGGAAGTATTTTGTACTCATCTGCCTGGTCATGGCCATGGTGGTGGGGGTGTTTCATCAAAAAATCATCTGGCACAAGTTTTCCATGGCCTATCCGGCTTATCGGGTGGAAAGTTTTCCCTTTTCCTGGAGTATTGTCAAAAAGTATCCCTGGCTCGGGATCGGCCTTCGGTCTCCCCGGGAAAAATTTGTGCAGGATTATCAGACCACCTACCCCGCGGTCACCAAGGAGCAGTTTGCGCGCCTCACTCAGGATATTGTCAGTGCCGATAACCAGTTTCTGACTTTGCTGGTGGGTCTGGGGTTGCCTTTCACCCTGACCTACCTGGCCGCCCTGGGAATTCTCCTGACGAGGTTGGCGGGCCTGGCCTTCAAACCCGCGCCCGGGCTATTCTTACATCCCCTGGTGCTCCTGTTTCCCTTGACCGTGGGGCTGGTGCATTTTCAACTCTTTGACGGGCTGCTCTTTCCCCAAAGTTGCTGGTTTTTCCACCTGCTCCTGGGACTTATTCCGTCCAGGGGGGTGGGCCCGGCAACCGCGGGGCCGCATGCCCGGGAAAATTCAAGCTATGCTCCTCAAACGCCGATAGGATAATAACCATTTCCAGACCATCAAACATGCAGCCGGGTGAGACGCCAAACTTCGGGGACGCAAAACCGGCTTTCTCGTCGATTCACCCGCTCCTGGTGCTGCTGGTGCTGCTGGCTTTGCCGGTAATAATCTTCTGGAGACCGGTTTTTTTCTATATATTAGACGATTGGACCGCCCTTATCCAAATGGCGGAGCGTCCTTTCGGACAATACCTCGTCGCCCCGGATGGAGAGCAATGGTTCCCCTTCTTTCACCTGCTTTACTATGGCTTGGTAAAAATTGCCGGGGAACAGTACTCCTTTTTGGTGTTGATCAATTGCCTGGGTACCGGTGTGAATGCGTTTCTGCTCTATAACTTTTTCCGGCGGCACTGGGAGCCCGGGCTGGCTTTAACCCTGAGCCTGCTCTACGCCATAGCCGCAGTCCATCACGCCACTGCCTGGAATGCCTTTTATTTCGGCTATCTCTTGAGCCTGGGGTTTTTTCTGGGGGCGCTGCTTTTAACCGACCGCTATCTGCACGCCCCCTCGGGCGGCAAACTCTGGGGCATTGGCGTGTGTAGCGCCTTGTCCATACTCTCCCACAATTACCCGCTGCTCGGGCTCCTGGCTTTACCCCTCTATATTCTCCTCATGGGGGACAGGGGATCCTGGGGCGCCTTCTGGGCGGTTGCCGGGGTAGTCGGCCTGGTGTCTGTCCTGTTCGCCGTGGGCTATTTCCAGTTTGCCGGTCTGAACGCCGCCGCCAGCCGCAATTTTCAGGTATTTTCCGGTCTGCCCGGCCCCGCCTATCTTTTCCACCTCCTGTGCGGCGCCCTGGTGTCCCCCTTTCTGTACCTGTTTTGGGGTCATTACCACTTTCCCATCCCGGCTTACATCGCCGGGGTAGCCCTGTTGACCGCGAGTTTGGCGGCAATCTGGCATTGGGGCGAGAGGACGGATAAACGTTTGGCCCTTTGGGCTCTGTTGGCCAACCTCCTGCCTTTCTTCCTGGTCTCCCTGACCCGTTATCAGCGTTCGGTGAGTCAGGCTTTTGTGGCCCGTTACGACATCTTTACCTTGATCGGCGCCCTGCTTTTGGTGGGAATTGCCTGGCGCCTGTTGGCCGCCAGGCTGCCGTCGCGACCATGGGCCAATGTTCTGGGAGGGGCCATCCTGGCAGCGATGGTGTGCGGGCAGCTTTTCAGCCTGCCGCTCTGGACCGCCAAATACCTGGAAATGAGCCGTTTGGCCAGAAAGTGCTACGTCGTTCTCAACCAGGGGCCCCCTGCTTCCCAGTCCATCACGGCGGAGGAATACCGGAAGTTTTGTCCTGATGCCCATCCCACCATCACGCCGGACCAGGCCCGGGCCATACGACGCCTGTTGGGCGGGGTCCAGGAGCAGTCATGAATCCTCCCAGATTTGGATTTTACCCAGGCCAGGCCGCTGGGGAGATGGCATCTGTAAGCGCCAGGGGATCGTATCGGAAACCCGGGCCATTTTATTAACTTTAAACCTGTGGCCGAACTCTAATGGGTAAAGCTTCCACCGATGGCCCTGACTGTGGACGCCGGGCGTTGCTCGAACTGAGCCCCAGGGGAGATAGGCTTCAGGCCAGGTTCGCCGGCGATTGGTGGCGTGAATTCCACCTCCCGCCGGGGGCGAGCCAGCCCGACAGCCTTGCTGAAAATTTTTCCGAAGCACAGAGTAACAAAAAAAATGTTATAATTTTTGATATTTGCCGATATATCAGGAGAGAGGAGATTTTTTTGTGATAAATTTGGTTCAGTTGTGGTAAGATGCAGTGATGTCAGTGGGTGGGATGGGGGAGTTAATCTGTTTATTAATACAAATCTCATTGACATTTTCTCAAGATAGAAATAAAAAGGTGTAAACCTACTCTGAGGGGGAGGGGGTAGAATCCTTTTATGAAACTTAGAAATCGCTGCCAACCTTTTGCTCTTATGGTCCAAGACGCCAGGGAACAGGGGTTCTACCCTTACTTCCGGCCCATAGACCGATCTTGGGGCACAGAAGTGGAGGTGTCGGGCCGGCGTCTGATTATGATTGGGTCCAACGACTACCTGGGATTTACTCACGATCCCAGAGTAATTGAGGCAACGGGCAAGGCTGCACGTCGGTGGGGTAGTGGCCCCGGGGGATCCCGATTTCTGTGCGGCAACTTGACCTTGCATGAAACGCTGGAGGATCGACTGGCCGCCTTTGTCGGCAAGAAAAAGGCGGTGGTCCATGCCACCGGGTTCACCACAAATCTGGGGGCCATTTCCTGTATGCTAACCCCCCAGGACATCATCGTTTGTGACCGGGAAAACCATGCCAGCATTTTTGAGGGGTGTCAGGCCTCACGAGCCCGGTTGATTCCCTTTGGTCACAACGATGCCGCGGCCGCGGCCCGCAAGTTGGCGGCGGCGCGCCAGAAAAACGCCAACGGTTGCCTGTTCCTGGTCACCGAAGGGGTGTTCAGCATGTCCGGGGACCTAGCCCCCCTGGACGAACTGGTAGCCCTGAAGAAAAGTCATCCGGACCTGCTCGTCTATCTGGATGATGCCCATGGGTTGGGAGTGATGGGCCGCGGGGGACGGGGAACGGCCGATCATTTCGGACTCACGTCTGAAGTTGACTTTATCATGGGCACCTTCAGCAAGGCCCTGGCGTCCATCGGCGGGTTCATCGCCGCGGACGACGAGGCGGTGCTGGAGTATCTGCGGCACCATTCCAAACCGCTGATTTTCTCCGCGGCCCTTCCCGCCAGCAATACCGCCGCTGTCCTGACCTGTCTGGATATCCTGGATGAGGACCCTGACCGGGTTACCCGCCTCTGGGACATCACCCGCCACGTCCATGCCGGATACCGGGAGATCGGGCTCATCACCAAGAACTCCAAATCCCCCATCATCCCCATATATATCGGGGGGGAAGAGAAAGCGGCTCTTTTTGCCCGGGACATGTTTGACCACGGGGTTTTTGCTTTGCCCGCCATCTATCCGGCAGTCCCTCGGGGGCAAGCGGTAATCCGCACCGCTTACATGAGCACCCACAAGGAAAGCCAGATTAGCTACGTCTTGGAAGTCCTGGAAAAATTGGCCAAAAAACATCGTATCCGGGCTTGTGACTTCACCCAGCCGGACTCTTTCCTGGAGGAGAGCGGGTTTACCACGACTTATCCCGGTGCCAATGGCACTGTCGTCAGCATGATAGGCGATTGATCTGGATCCCGGGGGGGTGGAACGCGCCTAATGAAGCTTAACGACCTCATGCGGGTGAGTATTCGCCAGGTGATGCGTCATCGCCGCCGCTATATAGGGGTAGTGATTGCTATAGCTTTGGGCGTTGCCGGGTTCCTGAATATTGTCACCATGAGCCGAGAGGTCAAGAACAACTTCAACGAGAATCTTGACCTGATCGGCGGGGTTACCGTCTTAAGGATTTATTTTGATAATCAGCGGTCTTACCGGCCCCAATGGTTCCGGGAGCAAACCCTCGCCGCCCTCAAGCGCATTAAAAATGTTAAGGAATTAAGTCTCACAGCCGCAAAGTATAGCCAAACCAACTTCCATGGCCAGCGCTTCGGCTTCACCAGCATCGCGGTGGATGAAGGTTTCTGGCAAGTCCGCAATTTTTGGCCCCTTACCGGGAAACTGTTCGGTCTTGACGCCGTGGCCGGGCGCAAACGGGAGGTGGTTTTAGGGGCCGAACTGGCCAAAAAGATCTTCGGCGATATCCATGTCAGAGGAAAAGACCTGGAGATCAACCAGGAGATTTATCAGGTTTCCGGGGTATTGGGGGGAGTTACCGATAGCACTTTGGCCAACGCCGTGATCCTGCCCCTCACCACCGCCGAGGACCGTTTCCAGGGCAGACTGCTGGCCGACCGTGTCTATCTGCGTTGCGCCACCTGGGATGATGTCCCCGCCGTGGCGGCTGCGATTCCCGGGGTGATAAAATCTTGCCAATCGCCCGAGGAACTTCACATCGAAGTCGCCTGGGAAGCCTTAAAACGGGTACAGATGCTGGCCTGGTGGATCGAGTTTTTGGTTTACCTGGCCACCAGCGCCACTTTTCTCTTGGGGGGCGTCGGCATCTGGAATGTGATGATGGCCGCGGTCACCTCCCGAACCCGGGAAATCGGGTTGAAAAAAGCCATGGGCGCTGAAGATCGAGATATTCTGGCCCAATTTCTCTCCGAGGCTCTCTGTCTGAGCGTGGGCGCGGCCCTCTTGGGGGCCGGGATAGGCCGCATCATGATGGAGATTCTGAGTTACATCATCGAGAGCCGCCCGCCGGAAAATCTCTTTTGGTTCGGGGTGACCTTGGCCTTCCTGTTCGCGGTGGTGATTGGCGTGGGATCTGGCCTCTATCCTTCAATCCGGGCCAGCCGCATGGAAGTAGTAACCGCCATCCGCTATGAATAAGTTGGCTTCTTCCAGTAGCCAGGGCAACGGCGCCTTGATTCGGGTGACCGACCTGTGCAAGACCTATGACAACGGCGTCGATCTGATTCATGTGCTCCTGGATGTCAATCTGAAGGTTTACCCCGGAGAAATCGTCGCGATCATGGGGCCTTCGGGGTCCGGGAAGTCCACCTTACTTTTTATCCTGGGAATTTTTCTCCATCCCACCAGCGGCTCCTATTTTTTAGGCGGTCAAGATGTGCTCAAACTGGATCGCAACGCCCAGGCGGAATTTCGACGCAACCGGGTAGGATTTGTCTTTCAGAGCTGTGATCTGCTGGAAAACTCCACTGTCTATGAAAACCTGGAATTTCCGCTTATCTATGCCGGAATTGAGCGCCGGGACCGACCGGAGCGTATTGCCGCCGCCCTGGAACGCGTAAACCTGGGCCACCGGATTCACCACTCTTCCAATCGCCTTTCCGGGGGTGAGCGCCAAAGGGTGGCAGTAGCCCGGGCCCTGGTCAACCAACCTCAGGTCATCCTGGCGGACGAACCTACCGGCCAGCTCGACCGGAGCCATGGCCACTCGATCCTGGACCACTTTGCGGAAATCGTCAGTGACGGTAAGACTGCCATCATAGTAGTCACGCATGATCCAGAAATTGCCGCCGGATGTACCCGGATCAGTTCGATACGAGACGGCGTTCTTTATGAACAATGACCCCAAAGTATGAATAATGACCATAAAATCTTTAAATCCACGACCTATCATGACCATGATAAGAAGAAAGATTGCTCCTTTGGGAGCGCTTTCCATAAAGCCAAAGACAGGGAAGGTCCCTCATCCCCGCTTTTCTGTAGTCCCATCAATCTCCAAACTTAAGCTCATTTTCATCATTGCCTGGGCTTTCATGACTTTTGGGCTTACCATACTGAGCCACCCGGTCCAGGGAGCGCCATCTATCGCAGAGGCTCCTCCCTTATCCCCCAGCGGCCCATTGAATTACGAGGAGGCCGTCAGAATTGCGATAAACCAATCACCCGTCCTCAGGAAGAGCTCCTTGGAAATCGAAGTTAAGAGGATGGACGAAACCGACACCCGTTATGGCTTATTCCCTTCGATAGACTTTCGTACCTATTATTATGTCAACCGCCCTTCCGGCCTAGGAGGCGTTCCTTACAGCTTGAATTTTTCCACTGACCCTAATTATAATCCTATTGCTTCTTACTTTGCCCTCCAGGCCCAAAAATTGGCTACGGAAGCAGCCATTCTGACTCACCTCAAAGTTATTTCTGCAGGGCTAGAACGCCTAGGTCAAATATTTATATTTTTGGATCTCATAAAAAACCAGACATTAGCTGCGAAAGACCACCTTAATATATGCCGAGAGAAACTCACCTATACGGAGAACCGCCTCAGTGCCGGGACCGGAACCCCCTTAGAAGTTAAGGAGGCTCAGCAGAGATTGAAGACTGTACAAGCTGAGCTGGAACATCTGGCTTCTCAACAAAAGCGGGGTCTGTCCAACCTGAAGAATTTTTTGGGTTTGAAACCCACCCAGGAACTGACCCCAGATCTCCAAAACACTCATCGGCAGTTAATGGGAAGCTTCGATCCGGCCTCAGTCACCTGGGAGCAAGCCAAGAGCCGCTCCTACGATCTCAAAGTCATGGAGATCGTCATAAAGCTCCAGGGCTATAATGTTAAGTTGGCCAAGGCAAAGTCTCTCCCCACCATCCTGTTCACCACCCAGACGCCGGACCCCTTGAACGCAGGCCAGTATGGTTTGTACACTGGCTTTGGTCTGTATGTACCGCTATGGGATGGGTTCAAAAGAATCCGCAATGTCAGTCGGCAAAAAACCGTCTTGAAGCAATTTGACAGCGACAAGACTCTGGCGGAAAAGGAATTGGAAAACAAATTTCATGAATCTCAGGAAAAGGTTATGGCCGCCGCCAATAATCTGCATCTGGCCCACTCCCAGATAGAACTTCTCCAGCTCAAAGCCCGCCAGTATGAAACCAGCTACCAATCCGGAGGGGTACTCCTGTCCTTGGTTTTAGAAAGTCAAAAAGAGGTTTTTTTGGGCAAGAAAGAAATGTTCATAGCGGCAATGGAATACGATAAGGAGGTCCTGGCTCTCCGCCAGATTTCGGGGGATTTAGGTCATACATATGTGCAAGCAAGCTCTTGGCAGAAGTAAGTGGGCGGCCCTGGGGGGCTGGATGTTGGCCATCTACCTGGGATTATGCAGCCCCGGAGCGGGATTGGCCGGAGAGGCGCCGGTCACTCGGGCCATCGCGCCGCCTTTATCCGTGGAGTCAGAAATAATCTTCAACGGTAAGTTATCCTGCTCCCTGAAACGCCGCATCGATATGCCCTTTAAGGGAATTATTACTTCCCTGCAGGGACGTTCGGGACAGCGGGTCGAAAAAGGGAGCAGCCTGGCAACCTATCGCCTGGCTCCAGAAGCGCGGCTATTGATCCAACAGCGCCTCTCGCCGCCGCAAATTGCCGAGATGGAGGTGAGACGGTTGGAAATGGACCGGTTGATGGTCCCCATGACCAGCAAACAACGGGAACTCACCCAGTTGGTCCAGAAAAAGCTGGCGCCCACTCAAAGCCTGGCCCAGATCAATCACGAAATTGAGGTCCTGCAAAAGGAGAAGAAGACCCTCGATGGGAGCCTGCAAAAGGCCCGGCAACTGGCCCAGCAAGACCGAGAGGTCCTGGCGGATTTGTTGGGTACTTCCTTGAGCTCCGGCCAGATTCCCTGGGAAGTGAACCTGAAGTCCCCCATCAACGGCTACGTCATCTGGGTAAACCCAGAGATGCGGGAAGGGGCCGAACTTCCCCCCATGCCGGGAGTATTTCAAGTGGGGGTGATGGACCCCATGCTCCTCCGGGGCCAGGCTTTTGAAATCGAAGCCCTCCAGGTCAGAATCGGCCAACTGGCCGAGTTGACCCTGGACGCCCTGCCGGGGAAGAAATTCCAGGCCAAGGTCACCCGCATTTCCTGGTCCTCAGTGAACACCGCCCCGGACCAGCCTGCCTACTATGAAATAGAGTTAGAAGTCCCCAACCCTGGTCTGGACTTAAAAGAAGGCTTGAAGGCTCGCATCGTTCTGCGCAAATCCGAGTAAGAGTAAGAGGCACATTGATGAAGTCCAGCGGGGAGATTACGGTTTCTCCCGTTCAAAATGACGCGTCCTTCTGGGAATTTCTCCGCCTCCCCTGGCACATCTATCAAGGGGACCCTTACTGGGTGCCCCCTATTCTCTCCCAACAGCGCCAGTTTCTGGATCCCCGGCGCGGGCCCTTTTTTGAGATCGGCGAGGCCCGGTATTTTCTGGCCTACCAAAACGGCAGGCCGGTCGGGCGCCTGTCAGCCCACATCAATCGCCTCCATGACACCTGTCACGGCCCGGAAACCGGCTTTTTCGGGTTCTTCGAGTGCATTCCGGACCGGGACGCGACCGCGGCCCTGTTCGAGGCGGCGGCCGCCTGGCTGCGAGCGCGGGGCAAGACCCGCCTGGTTGGACCCTTAAATTTCGGCATCTACGATGAGATGGGGCTGCTGGTGGAGGGGTTTGACTCCATGCCGGTCATCTTCCAGACCCACAACCCCCCCTATTATCAGGACCTCCTGACTTCCCTGGGGTTTACCAAGGCCATGGATTGGCATGCCTACAGGATCACCAACCGGAAGGCTGACCTGGAGGCCATGCAGCGACGCTATGACGATATCATGCGCGGCCAAGACATCGAGATCGTGACCTACAACCCCAAAGAAGTTGACCGCCGCGCCGATGAGGTCTTCCAACTGTTCAATACGGCCTGGGGCCCCAACTGGGGACACGTGCCCCTGACCCGGCGCCAGTTCGATGATATGTTTGAGATGGTCAAACCCTGTTTACGCCAGGAAATGGCTTATGCTCTTCTGGACCAGGACCGCGTGGCCGGCTTCGGCATCGCTCTGCCCGACCTCAATCCCCTCATCCGGAAGTTGAACGGACGTCTGACACTCTGGGGTAAACTCCGCCTGCTCTATTGGGCCAAGTACCGGCCGGTCACGAAGATCCGGGCCATGGTGGTGGGGATCAGCCAGCCCTATCAGCGACGCTTCTTACACCTGGCCCTGCTCCTGCGCTCCTATATCTACTTGGTGAAGCACACTCCCTGCGAGATGGCCGATCTTTCCCTGGTCCCGGCCAACCTCAAGCACTGGATCAAAGTTATCCTGGCCCTGGGCGGCCAGCGGTACAAGGTCTTCCGCGTCTTTGAAAAACCCATCTAAAACCATGGAGCACCAGGCAGGGTGGACCAGGAGCTTCTGGCCCGAAATAACGGTGGCCCTGATTTCCGGGGTCGTCTTCGTCTTGGCGCACTTTTCGGCCCTGACCAATCCCTGGATTATTAACGACGACGTCCGCCAGCAGATCTACTGGATGCAGCAATGGCAGGACCCGGCGTTATTCCCGGGCGACTTCCTTACCGGCTATGCCAGGGCCTACGTCCCCTGGGGCGTCAAGGGGCTCTACTGGCTGGCCTCCTGGTGGATGTCCCCTCTGGCCTTTGCCAAGCTCCTCCCCGGGTTCCTGTTCGTCTTCCTGGCCATCTGTCTCTTTAGGATCGGGACAAACCTCTCAGGCCGCCGCCTGGGGTGGGCGATGGTCGCCTGCTTCTGGCTGATGCCCTTCTTCCTGGACAACCTGTCCGGGGGGTTGTCCCGCTCCTTCGCCGCCCCCCTCCTGGCCCTGTTCTGGTTTGGCTGGCTGGCGCGGCGGCCCGGGATCATGGGCGCGGCCCTCCTGCTCCAGGCCCTGTTCATCCCGTATATTTTCTTGGTGGCGGCCCTGGCGGCGCTGCTGGCCTGGCTGCTAGCGCGCCTGGGCCGGGATAGTCCGCCGCCTTTCCCGGCTCAGGTGGCCCACTTTTTGCTGCTGGGCCTGGGAGCCGTGCTGGTAGTGGCGATGAACCTCCAGTTTAGCGCCGACGGCTACGGACCTCTGGTGAGCGCCCCAGAGATGGTCAATCACCCCGAGTTCTACGCCCATGGCCGCTACCGCATCCTGCCGGAATCCTCACTACTGTGGGAATTTATCAGCCCC
>JAGVPN010000129.1 GCA_020052215.1 Syntrophobacterales bacterium | reverse complement strand
GGTTTCGATCCCCGGTTGGACCTTTTCTTTCACCCCCTCCAGGATTTCGGCCACGATGCGGTTGGCCACCTCCATCTTGGCGATCTCCTGGAGGGATTTGAGCAAAATCATCTAACGGATCAGTGCTTGCAGCCGCAGCCGCAGCCGGCTCCCGAAACGATGCCCACGATCTGGTTGAAGATGTCGTCGATGCCCCCCACGCCCTTAATAGGCCGCACCAGATGTTGGGCGCCATAGTAGCCGATGAGGGGCGCGGTGGCCTGGTTATAGGTGGATAGGCGGGACCGCACCGTGGTCTCATTGTCGTCGTCCCGCTGGTAGAGCTCGCCGCCGCATTTATCGCACACCCCTTCTTTCTTGGCGGGGGTGAACTTTATGTGGAACATCTGGCCGCAGGCCGCATTTTTACAGGTGCGCCGCCCGGTGAGGCGAACCACCAGCGCTTCTTCGTCCACGTCGATGCTGACCACGTGGTCGATCTTGGAACCCAACCCCTTCAGCACCTTGTCCAGGGCTTCGGCCTGGGGCACTGTCCGGGGAAAACCGTCCAGGATGAATCCCTTTTTACAATCCGCCTGCGCCAACCGGTCTTTGATGATACCGATAACTACTTCATCGGGCACCAGTGTTCCGGCATTCATGCACTCCTTGGCCTTCTTGCCCATTTCCGTCCCTTCCTTCACTGCCGCCCGGAGGATGTCGCCGGTGGAGATCTGGGGGATCTGGAACTTGTCGATGAGTTTCTTGGCTTGCGTACCTTTGCCCGCGCCTGGGCCGCCCAACAGGATCAGATTCATAACTTCCTCCTTCTTGAGGTCAACGCCGTACCCGGCTCATGCGTTTTTTGGTGAATCCCTCGTAGTGGCGGGTGAGCAGATGCGATTCAATCTGGCTCATGGTGTCCATGGCCACTCCGACTACGATCAACAGGGCCGTACCCCCGAAATAAAAGGGGACATTGAACTTCTGGATCAGCATGGAGGGCAGCACGCACACTGCCGAGACGTAAATGGCGCCCCCCAGGGTGATGCGAGTCAGGATGCGGTCGATATATTCCGAGGTAGGTTTCCCCGGCCGCAGGCCCGGAACATAGCCGCCCCACTTTCTCAAATTATCCGCCACATCCACCGGGTTAAAGGTCACCGCGGTGTAGAAATAGCAGAAAAAGACGATGAGACCGACGTAAACTAAATCGTGAATCCCGCCCCCGGGAGACATGGCGTCCGCGGCCCATTTCACCCAGTCATTTTGGATGAAACTGGCCACCGTGGCCGGAAACATCAACAGCGACGAGGCGAAGATGGGGGGGATGACCCCGGCGGTGTTCACCTTTAAGGGCAGGAAGGTAGTCTGGCCGCCGTACATTTTGCGCCCCACCACCCGGCGGGCGTACTGTACCTGGATGCGCCGCTGGCCCCGCTCCACAAAGACGATGAAACCCACCACCACCACCATCACCACCATCAGGAGGGCCATCAGGACCGGCATGATCTCCCCGGACTGCATCAAGCTGAAGGTATTGATCAGGGCCGAAGGCATGCGGGCCACGATCCCGGCAAAGATGATGAGCGAGATGCCGTTGCCGATGCCCCGCTCGGTGATCATTTCCCCCAGCCACATGATGAACGCGGTGCCCGAAGTCAGGGTGAGCACGGTCATCAGGCGGAAGGCCCAGCCGGGATGCAAAACTACCGCCTGGTGGCCGGCGCCGGCGGTCATGCTCTCCAGGCCCACGGCAATGCCAATTCCCTGGACGGCCGCGATGACCACGGTGCCGTACCGGGTGTACTGCTTGATCTTCTTCTGGCCCGACTCCCCTTCTTTATAGAGCTTTTCCAGGCCCGGGATCACCACCTTCAGGAGTTCGATGATGATGGCGGCGCTGATGTACGGCATGATCCCCAGGGCAAAGACGCTCATCCGCTCCAGGGCGCCGCCGGAGAACATGTCGAATAACCCGAAAATCGTGCCCCGTTGAGCCGCAAAAAACTTCATCAAGGCATCCGCATCGATCCCCGGGGTGGGGATCTGGCAGCCCAGACGATATACCGCCAGCATCAACAGGGTAAAGATGATGCGGCGCTTCAGCTCTGGAATCTTGGCGATGCTGGAGAAGGCGGACACTTAGATGACCTCCACCCGCCCCCCGGCTGCTTCGATCCGGCTCCGGGCCTGGGAACTCACCGCCTGCACCTTGACCACCAGGGGCACGGTCACCTCTCCCTGGCCCAAGAGCTTGATCCGCTTCACCCGGCTTTTCACCAGGCCGGCTTCCTTTAAGGCCTCTTGATCCACTACCGCCTCCGCCGGAAACCGGTTAAGGTCCCGCAGATTGACGATAGTCCAGATTTGCCGGAAGATGTTGGTGAAGCCCCGCTTGGGAATCCGCCGCACCAGGGGCATCTGGCCGCCCTCAAACCCAGGCTTGGTGCCGCCGCCGGCGCGGGAGTTCTGGCCTTTGAAGCCTCGACCCGCGGTTTTGCCCCAACCCGAACCGGGGCCGCGGCCGACCCGTTTCTTTTTGTGCTTGGACCCCGGGCTGGGCGAAAGTTCAGAAAGACGCATCTGCTATTCTCCTTCGGAGACCTGCCGCACCTGGAGGAGATGCTCCACCTGGCGCACCATCCCCAAAATCGCAGGGGTTTCCCGGTGCCGCACCGTTTTCTGTAAGCGGGTCAGCCCCAGACTCTTCAGGGTCAGACGGTGCTTCGGCGGCCGGCCGATGGGACTTTTTGTCAAGGTAATTTCCAGAAACATATCTTATCCTCTACCGTTGCGCCTTCGCGTCTTTGCGTGAGATACATCACGCCAAGGCGCAAAGACGCAAAGATGCAAAGTCTTACCCCAGGATCTCCGCCAGAGACCGGTTGCGCCGACTCGCCACGTCCTCGGGGGACGACAGCATCTGCAAGGCAACCATGGTGGCTTTCACCGCGTTGTGCGGGTTGTGGGAACCCAAACACTTGGTGAGGACGTTCTTGATGCCCGCCACTTCCACCACCGCCCGCACGGGGCCGCCGGCGATGACGCCGGTGCCTTCCGAGGCCGGTTTCAAAAGGACCCGGCCGGCCCCGAACACCCCCACCACCTGATAGGGAATGGTGCTGTTTTGGATCGGAACGGTGATCATGGACTTCTTGGCCTGCTCCACCGCCTTGCGGATGGCTTCGGGCACTTCGTGGGCCTTGCCCAGACCCGCGCCCACGCGCCCGGCGCCGTCACCTACCACCACGATGGCGCTGAAGCGAAAGCGACGCCCGCCCTTGACCACCTTGGCGACGCGATTGATGCTCACCACCTTATCGGTTAACTGCTCCGTTGCCTCTGACTCGAACAAGCTTACCTCCGAAAAGCAGCCGTCAGCTATCAGCTATCAGCTATCAGCTTCTTAAAAATTTAGTCTCTTTGCCCCGGTCCCCTGGTACTGGTCTCAATTTCCCGGTATCCCATCGCGTTACCCAATGCTTGAGCTGAAAGCTGACTGCTGATAGCTGACCGCTCCTTTAAAAATCCAGGCCGTTTTCCCGGCAGCTATCCGCCACGGCTTTCACCCGGCCGTGGTAGAGAAACCCGTTGCGGTCGAAGACCACTTTGTCAATGCCCTGGGCCCTGGCCTTGGCCGCCAGGAGCTTGCCCACGGCCTTGGCCGCGTCGGTTTTCTTCAAACCGCCCAGTTGGTCCTTCAACTCGCCGCTCAAGGTGGAGGCTGCCGCCAATGTCTGGCCCTTGCCGTCGTCGACGATCTGCGCATAGATATGTTTGCAACTGCGAAAGACCGAGAGACGGAATCGCTCCCCGCCCCCGATTCTCTTTTTAATCCGCTTTTTCCGCTTCAGCCGCGCCGCTTCCTTGGGGTTCATGTCACCATTCTCCTTTAACGGCCGCCGGCCTTGCCCACCTTGCGCCG
>JAGVPN010000441.1 GCA_020052215.1 Syntrophobacterales bacterium | reverse complement strand
GACTACCCGGTGCTCATCCCGGGTCTCGAGTTCACCCACCTGCCCCCGGCCCTCATCGCCCCCCTGACCGCCCAGGCCCGGGCCCTGGGGGTGCCGCTCATCGTGGTCCACGGCGAGAGCTTGGCGGAGCCGGTAGCCCCGGGCACCAACCGGGCCGCCATCGAAGCCGACGTCGACATCCTGGCCCACCCTGGCCTCATCACCCTGGAGGAAGCCTCCCGGGCCCGGGAGCGGGGGGTCTTTCTGGAGCTCTCCGCCCGCAAAGGCCACTGCCTGGCCAACGGCCACGTGGCCCGAATGGCCCTGGAAGTGGGCGCCTCCCTGCTGGTCAACACCGACGCCCACAGCCCCTCGGACCTCATCACCCGGCACCAGGCCGAGCGCATCGCCCGGGGCGCGGGCTTGAGAGACCCCGCGGTCCAGACCCTCTTCAATGAGGCCGAGGCCCTGGCCCACCGCCTGTCGGAGATGTAGGACAATAAGAATTTGGGGGAACCCCGCTTTTTTGGAAAAAGCGAGGTTCCCCCAAACCCCCTCCTGGAAAAATAGATTTAGTGCGCACTGCGCACCTTCGGCCCTCCGAAAACCTTAAACCTGTTCCACCTTTAAGGAAAAAGCTTGACAGCCACCTGGCCGACGTAATTATATTGACCTGGTATCGGAGGGTCATACCGGCATATGCCTTTCGGCCCCACAGTATGGCTCAAGCAATTCGGCGCCAGCCTCCTGGAATTCTTCCTGCCCCGGCTGTGCCTGTTCTGCGGGGTGGCGGTGGGGGAGGAGGCTGCGGTCGCGGTCTGCCCGGAGTGCGAGGCCCAAATCAAGTGGGTGGCCAGCCCCCGGTGCACCTGCTGCGGGATGGTGTTTGCAGACCGGGAGGGCGGCGACCGCGTCTGCGGGGAGTGCCAGGCGGACCCGCCCCCTTTTGCCCGGGCCCGGGCCGTGGCCCTCTACGACGGCCCCGTGGCCCAGGCCGTCACCCGTTTCAAGTTCTCCCGCCAGTTGGCCTTTCTCCCGGTGATGCAGCACTGGCTGAAGCGCCCCCTGTGCATAGAATTGGTAGCCGACGCCGATCTCCTGGCGCCCGTGCCCTTGCACCCGAAACGCATTAAAAATCGGGGCTTCAACCAGTCACTGCTCCTGGCCCAGGCCTTCCCCGGGGCAACCGTGGCCCGGGAGGCGGTGGTCCGCACCCGCCACACCGCGCCCCAGGTGGGTCTCAACCCCAAGGAGCGCCGGGACAACGTCAAAGGGGCTTTTGCCGTAACCGACCCGGCCCTGGTCAAGGGCAAGCAAGTGCTGCTGGTGGATGACCTTTATACCACCGGCTCCACGGTGAAGGAATGCGCCAGGGTCTTGCGCAAGGCCGGGGCCCGCCGGGTGGAGGTCCTCACCGTCGCCAGGGTCAAATATGACTAGCAGTGAGTTGGGTTCAACAAATATTTTTGTGGCCGCAGGCTTAACCGTGAAAATCCAAATCCCCCTAAATCCCCCTTTACTAAAGGGGGACTTTAAAACCCCCCTTTGAAAAAGGGGGGGTAGTGTTGCGTTTCAAGAAAACCTTACAAAAGAAAAACCTTTGTTCCCTCCCCCTTGATGGGGGAGGGAGAAAAGGCCTCAATCTTTTGTTAAGATAATCCTGAAACGATACAGTAGGGGGGATTTTCATCCTCGGGGGTGAAACATTGGTGGTTCATGAAGGTTTAGCCGGCGCTACCTACATGATGTTTATGCAGGGTGGGCACCGCGCCCCGCCAATCTGCCCGGTTCCCAAGCAGGAGCTTGGGAACCAGATGTAATTGGGGAAAAAAGACGAAAAGCTGAAAAGGGAGTCTCTTGCAAAACTGGTTTTCCTGTCATCCTGAACGAAGTTAAGGATCTCAACCTTCTGAAAATACGAGATTCTTCGCTTCGCTCAGAATGACAATTGTGTTCAATGGGAAGTTTTGCAAGAGCCTCAAGGGAAAGGAAATTCATGACCACATGCAACACCGGCCATAAGGTAGTGGATTGGGATGGGGCGGCCCGGTGGGTCGAAGACCGAAAGGGCGCGGGCCAAAAGGTGGTCTTCACCAACGGCTGCTTCGACCTCCTGCACCTGGGCCACGTGCGCTACCTGGAGGAGGCCCGCTCCCTGGGGGACGCCCTCATCGTCGGGGTGAACACCGACGTGTCGGTTAAGCGCCTGGGGAAAGGCGGCGACCGCCCCTTCACCCCGGAAGCCGACCGGGCCCGGGTCCTGGCGGCGTTGGCCTGCGTAGACCGGGTGGTGCTGTTCGGCGAAGACACGCCCCTTAACCTCATCACCCTCCTCACCCCCGACATCCTGGTCAAGGGCGGCGACTACCGACTCGAGGAGATCGTGGGCCGGGAAGCGGTCCTGGCCCGGGGCGGCCGGGTGGTGGCCCTGCCCTTCGTGCCGGGGTATTCCACCACCGGGATCATTGACCTGATCCGGGCCGGAAATTGACAGGCGTTTCGCCCGCCGGCGCCGCCAAAAACTTTTCAGGTCAGTCGCGCATGGGCCTTTGGCCCACCCGTAACGCATGAAAAGTAGGTAGTGGTGGCACAGCCTTTCCAGGCTGTGCACGATTAACCAACTGCATTGACACAGGCTGGAAAGCCTGTGCCACCGATTTAAAGAACTTTTCGGAGCTGGGCCATTGCCCCCACCCGTAAATTATGAAATACGCTTATTGCCTTAGCTCCGAAAAGGTAACGGTTTGAGCATTAAGACACGCAGTGATCATCCGGTTAAACATTTGGGGTTCCCAGAAGCGTCGAT
>JAGVPN010000317.1 GCA_020052215.1 Syntrophobacterales bacterium | reverse complement strand
TTTCGTCGGGTGCGCACCGCGCCCCATAACCGCCGCGGTCAGCCATGTCCCCGCGCCTAAAACTCCGTAGCTCAAAAATCTGATATTAACTTTCGTTCATAACTTGCATCTTGCCAAAAACCGACGTAAACTTATAATTTTAAGCAGAGAGGAATCTGGGAGGGAGGCTCCGGCCTCTCTGCCGGTTTTTTCATTGACTACCCTTAAGAGGAGCTTGAAAGATGGATAAATGTTCTCATGGAGCCGATCCCAAAACCTGCGGCGAAGACCCCAAGTCTTGCCAGGGCTGTGATCCAGCTCATCATGCCGCGGATAAAAACCAGGAAGAACGGGAAATGGCCCGGGCCCTGAAGCAGATTCGCCACAAACTGGTGGTGATGAGCGGCAAGGGCGGCGTCGGCAAGAGCAGCGTCGCGGTCAGCCTGGCCCTGGGCCTGGCCCGCCGGGGCAAAAAGGTGGGGTTGATGGATGTGGACCTGCACGGCCCCAACGTCTTGAGGATGCTGGGCCTGAAGCAACCCCTGGACTTGACCCATGCCCAGTTCGCCCTGCCGCCGGATTTGTTTGACAACCTTAAGGTCATCTCCGTCGAGGCCATCATGCGGGACCGGGAAATGGCGGTGATCTGGCGGGGACCTTTGAAGCACCAGCTCATCCGGCAATTCATCAGCGAAGTGCAGTGGGGCGCCCTGGATTACCTGGTGGTGGATTCCCCGCCGGGGACCGGGGACGAGCCCATGAGCGTGGCTCAGACCATTCCCGACGCCCAGGCGGTCATCGTCACCACCCCCCAGGAGATCTCCCTGGCGGACGTGCGCAAATCCCTCAATTTCTGCGACAAGATCAACATGAAGGTGGTGGGGATCGTAGAGAACATGAGCGGCTATGCCTGCCCCCACTGCGGCAAGGACCTGCCCCTGTTCAAGCGCGGCGGCGGCGAAAAGACCGCCGCCGCCGCCAAGGTCCCCTTCCTGGGCGCCTTGCCCTTTGACCCGGCGGTGGTGGAGGCCGCGGACCAGGGCCAACTCATAGACGTCAAGGAGGCCGACAGCCCCTTCCTCCAGGCCCTGGCGCCCATCGTGGATTATATCCTGGAGACTCTGCCCCTGACACCGCGGGTTACCCGGGAACCGGGGGTGATGAAATTCGCCCTGCCGGTGGAAGACGGCAAATTGTCCGATAAGTTCGGCCACGCCTCCCACTTCGCCGTCTTCACGGTGAAAAATGGCGCCGTGGGTCCCAAGGAACTCATCCCCAGCCCGCCCCATGAGCCCGGGGGCCTCCCCGAGTGGCTGGATGACCTGGGGGTGACCCACGTCATCGCCGGCACCCTGGGAGACAAGGCCCAGGGACTCCTGGCCCATAAAGGCATCGAAGTCATCGCCGGCGCCCCCCTGGAAGCCCCGGAGACCCTGGTGGAGAAATATCTGAAGAAAACCCTGGTTACCAGCCCTCGGGAACATCCGGGAGGCTGCGGCTGCACCCAGGGTAATACGGCTTAGGACTCCTGGTTATTGGGGGTAAGGGGCTTTTCGTAAGTGGCCCCAACCCGTTATATGAACTGTAGGGGCGGTGAGGGCACCGCCCCTACGCTTTCACCGGCGAGGATGTATCCGCCTCAGGCCAGTGAAATGACCTTGTCCGCCATTTGCATGGAAGTCACAATATCCACCATGCTGGTAAGTTCGCTAACGTGGAGTCGGGTCCCAGAATGGGGCGTCTCTTGTCACCTCCTTTAGCCTCTTTAAAAATAACGGAGCATAGTCAGAAGCAGATGAAACATAATTGCCCTGCAATCTTGCGGTATGACGCGGGGTGCTGACGAGAGCCATAATATCCGCGAGTGGGAGGATGGCCTCATCCGTTCCGGCACGAAAATCCGACCAGTTTCTCGCATGCTCTTCCGACCGGAAGAGATGGATACGGCTTCACGTGTAAGGCCAATCTTTTGCCCATTGGCACAAGGGGATATCAACATAACCACAAATTTCAGTGGGTTTATGGCTTTCAATGTGTCCGTCACGCACTATTATGCGCATGGACTCACCGCAATCCAAGCACGGAGCGTCGATCTGAATCGCTTTCCCCGGGAAGACCCAGCAGACCGCCAGGGCTTCAAAACCTCATTGGGCAAACCATTTTTGCTGTCCGTCGATAGTAATACGGTATTGGGTAGGAAAGTTATTGAAGGGGGCAAAGGAAGCGATCAAATCAGTTTTGGGGTACAGCCAGATAGGAAGTTTGGTGTCATCCATCAATTCATGGAGGAGCCTTTTGCCCTCTTCCGGGGGCACGGAAAACTCCCTGGCAATCTCCGTGAAGTGGGGACCATGGCCACGTTTTACAAAAGTTTCCATAATAAAATGATAGGTTCGGTCTAATTGCTGGAGGTCGGCCATAACATCTCCTTTCAGGTTCGGTGGACCTTGGGGGGCCAGGGCTGATAACTCCTTCCCCCCAAGCATTCACTCGCTGACATGATCATTCCAAGTTAAACGGTTTTATGTCCGGCAAGTGGAAGCTGTAGATCAAGTTCCCTTCCCAAGCGGGAGATAGGGGGCGATAGATAAGTCATTTTTTTGTTTCAAAGATCCATTCGCAATAGGGATCGCCGAGATGCATCTGCTTACCATGTTTCATGGTAACCTTGGGATTGAGGCTTTTTATAAAGAGTTCCCAAAAAGAGAGGTCGCAAGCAGACAATAGATCATGGGAGATCCCGAATTCCTTCATCCTATTCCACCAGGGACATTCGGTGATCTTCATGACGGTTTTATCCGGAGATGCTTCTATCTCCTCGATGGCATACTCCGGGCCCATGGCGCAGATACAAATCGCGGCCCCTGCTTCTGCCGCCGATTTGGCATTATCCCCGGTCATACCTAACGATTTTACCAGTTCCGCCGAAGCTTGGCCGATTTGGGTCCATATTTGCCGCATAATTTCTGAATACTTCTCTTTTCCGGCAAGGCTGTACAATGCCTGCAGGTGGGCGGTTAACGCCCCTGTTAACCCCTTGGTGGCAATGGCCCACTTTGTTTCTAGAGGTATTTGATCAACTTTGAACTCCATGTTTCCCTCCTATGATGAATGTCTACTTCATCCTTGTTTAGGTGTTGTGGTTCATGTATTCTTTATTCGCCTGTGCGGAGGATAGGGCCACGCTGGAGAGCGA
>JAGVPN010000243.1 GCA_020052215.1 Syntrophobacterales bacterium | reverse complement strand
TCTTCCGATCTGTCCCCGGCGAAGAGCACCAGGTCAGGCGGCGGCGACAGGCTGCGGATCTCCGCCACCGCCCGGGCCAGGGCCAGGGCCTCGGGGCGCCGGTCATTGCCGTCCTTGAGATGGGCGTCGGCCAAAAGCGCCAGATGCACCTCCGGGCCCCCGGCCCAGGCCTTGAACGGCCAGGACAGCCGGCCAACGGCCCAGCCCGCGGCCAGGCCCAGCCCCACCTGCTTGACAAATTCCCGCCGGTCCATGGTGCCATTGTAGCATAATTGTACCGGAAAAGTTTATAAGGATGGTTATAATCAAGCTATGGTTTGGTCAGGCTCACAGCTTGGAAAACCGGATTGATTAAGTAAGTGATCAGGAGGGTCATAACATGTCGGAGAAAAGCTATCCGGGCTGGTATTCTTTCATTAAGGAGAATCATGGGAAATTTATCAGCGCCCTGGAGCAATTGGGCGAAGTGGTGCGGCAGGAAGGACCGCTGGATGAGAAGACTTCCCATTTGATTCAATTGGCGGCAGCCGCGGCCATCCGTTCAGAGGGGTCGGTGCATAGCCATGTAAGACGAGCCTTAAAAGCCGGGGCCAAGCCCGAGGAAATTTATCACAGCGTCATCCTGCTCACCAGCACCATCGGGTTTCCCAATACCTCCGCGGCCATGAGTTGGGTCTATGACGTTCTGGGAGAAGAAAAGGGCTGAAGCTGAGTTGGGGTTCGGGAGCGCGACTGAGAAGCAGTTATCTTAACTAATGGAAATTCTTGACCAATTTTTGCTGGTCTAAAGGCGCGCCCAGAGAGTCGGTCAGGCCGGGATAATTTTGCCGTCTTGCATAAAAAGCAGGTCATCACCCAACCGCTGCGCCTGGGCCGGATCATGGGTGATCATGAGGATGGTGGCTTGCCGCTTCTGCTTCAGCTTTAAAATGATGCCCTCGATGATTGCCGTGTTGGCCGGGTCAATATTGGCGGTGGGTTCATCGAGCATGAAGACTTCCGGGTTAATCACCATGGCCCGGGCAATCCCCAGCCGCTTGGTTTCGCCGCTGGAAAGCTCCAAGGCCCGTTGCCACTTCTTATGGCCCAGACCCACGGCCAGCAGGGCGTCATTGGCCCGCGCCTCTATCTCGGCCCGGGTAATCCCCCTGATCTTCAGGCCATAAGCCACATTTTTAAAAACCGTGGTGTTGAAAATGCCGGTGCGGGGGAGCACCAGGGTGATCCGGCGCCGCAATTCAAGGTCCGCGGCCAGAATCTGGCCTCCGTCTCGGTACTCTACCCGGCCGCTATCGGGTTGTTCCAACAGGGCCAGGGCGCGGAGCAGGGTGGATTTGCCGCTGCCGTTGGGACCCTGCAACACGTAAGTGCACCCTTGGGCGAAGGCAAAAGAACAATCCCGGAGAATGGGATTGCCGTTGTAAGCTTTGAAGACGTTGAGGATTTTCAGTTCTAAGCCCATTAATTCGCCGATGTCCCGGTGCGCCCCAGCCTTTGAAAAAAGCGCAAGCCCACGGTGATGGAAAAGGAGATGGTCAGGAGAATGATTCCCAGGGCAATGGCCAGTTCAAAGTTGCCTTTGTCGGTCTCCAGGGCGATGGTGGTGGTCATTACCCGGGTATACCCGGCGATATTGCCGCCCACGATAATAATGGCCCCCACCTCGGCCATTACCCGGCCCAACCCGGCCATGACCCCCGCCATGATGGAGTATCGGGCCTCCTTGACCACGGCCAGGCTCTCCTGGATGGGGGTGGCCCCCAGAGTAATGGCCGCCTGCCGGATCACCGGGTCAACATTGGCAATGGCGGCCTGGGATAGGGAGGCCACAATGGGGAAAGCCAGGAGGCACTGGGCAATGATCATGGCGGTGGGAGTATAGAGCAAGCCCATGAACCCCAAGGGACCGCTGCGGGACAGAAACAGGTAGAGGAACAATCCCGCGGCCACGGGCGGCAGGCCCATACCGGTATTGAGCAGGCTGATCACCAAACCCCGCAGCGGCACCCGGCGCATAGCCAGGCAGGCGCCCACCGGCAGGCCGAAGATGGTGGCCAGCATCAGGGCCGTGCCCGAAACCTCCAGGGATAACAAGATAATGCGCCACAATTCCGGATTCAGAGTGACGATGAGCCGGAAGGCCGCGGCAAACCCTTCGAGGATGGATTGCATAGATAATTAACCGGGGCAGACCAGGACCCCTTGACCCATGGTCCGGCCTGCCCTATCCGCCTCAGTTATTTGGCATTGGGGATAAAGAGTTGATTCCCGTGCTGGTCTTTGAAGTCACCGATGGCCTTTTGGCCTTCCGGGGAGATGAGCCAGTCAACAAACTGCATGGCCTCTTTATATTTCACCTGCTGATGTTTCTCGGGATTCACCGCCATCACCCCGTATTGATTGAACAGGACGGGGTCGCCTTCCAGCACCACCACCATTTCCAGCTTGTCCTTGTCCTTGGTGGCCAGCCAGGTGCCCCGGTCGGTGAGGGTGTAGGCCCGCTTCTCATTGGCGATGCGCTGGGTCTTTTCCATGCCCTGGCCCACTTCCAAATACCATTTCTGACCCTTGGGATCGAGGCCGGCGGTCTTCCAGATGGCCAGTTCCTTGGTATGGGTGCCGGATTTATCCCCCCGAGACACAAACTCCGCCTTCTGGCCCGAAATTTTCTTGAAGGCATCCGCCGCAGACTTCATGCCTTTGATCTTCAAGGGGTCCTTAGCCGGGCCGATGATGACGAAATCATTATACATGAGGTCATGACGATTGACGAAAGCCCCCTCTTCCACGGCCTTCAATTCCAGGCCCTTGGCGTGCACCATAACTACGTCGGCATCACCGCGCTTGCCAATTTCGATGGACGCGCCGGTGCCCACGGCCACCACGTCCACTTTGATGCCAGTCTTTTTCTCAAAGATGGGCAACAGGTAATCGAACAGTCCCGAATTTTGGGTGCTGGTGGTGGAGGCGCACTTGATCCGGGTTTCCGCGGCAACGTTGGCAGCCATGAACAGTGAACCTATGAGTGACATTATCAACAGAATTCTGGTCATGCCTTTCTCTCCTTACGGTCATTCCTTTAAAAAATAGCGATGTCAACAAAATTATCAGGAATCAGTCAGGCAGCCGGCCCGTTCTGGAGGCGGCTATCCTGCTGGCTATTCTTTGAATAAAATAGCGTTGACCATAAAAAATAAGCAAATCATTCAACCCCCTGCTTTTTCAGCCATTCCTGAAACTTACCCGCCACTCCCCAGAATTGGGCGATGGCCGCCTCCCCCGCGGGGGTGAGCCAGGCCCGGCCGCCGTTCCTGCCTCCGAAGGTCCGGGCCACCAACTCTTCCCCGGCCAGACGGTTCAGGTTGGCCACCAGGGTCCAGGCATGGCTGTAAGCCATCTCCAGAGAGCGGGCTGCCGCGGCGATGGAGCCGGTCTCTTTGATGCGCTCCAGCAGTACCACCCGGCCCCAACTCAAGAAGGTTTCGCCATGCTTCTCCAGCCAGAGGCGGCCTTTGATCTGCACCCCTTGGGATTCCGGGCTTGCCGCTAAAGCGGTTCCCCTGCCGTGGTCAGGCTTCTTACCTTTCATAACGATATTTTAAGAGAAGAATAGCCAAGTGATCTAAAAAAGACAACCATTTTTTTCTCATTATATCGGAGAACCAGGCAATTCTGCAAGAATCCCCTGAAAACCTGGAGCACGCAATCTAATACCGAGTTGCGTTCAAAAAACTATGAATATTCATGTCATTCTGAACGGAGCGTAGCGGAGTGAAGAATCTCGGCGGCTTAAAAAGAGAGATTCTCCGCTGCGCTCAGAATGACAAAAATAGTCTTTTGATTGCT
>JAGVPN010000467.1 GCA_020052215.1 Syntrophobacterales bacterium | reverse complement strand
GGCCAGGCAGCGCTCCACCTCCCGGGCGGCGCCGGGTTCCAGGATGTGCACCGCGCAGAACCCGATGAGGGTCCGGGGAAAGCGGCGCATGGCCTCTAAGATCACTTCATGCTGGCGGCGCCAGAGGGCCTCCCGGCGCCAGGGGAAGCCCATGACCACCGCCGCGGCAACCCCGGCCTCCTCCATGGCCCCCACCATCTCCTCCGGCCCCACCAGCTTGGATTTGGGAGACTCGTACAGCAGGCGGAAGGCCGGTTCATCGGCGAAATAATCCTCCCGCCGGCGGCAGACTTCCTCGGGAAAGACATGGGTGTGACCATCCAGAATCATCTTTATACTATGGCTCTAAACGTGCAAAGGCGCAAGCCCTTTCTGCGGCTGATAACCCTCAGAAAAACCTGGTTTTATCTTACCTGGTGCAAAACCTGTCTTCGGCTGTAAATAGGTTTTCTCAATCAATTTAAGGTTGGGAACGGCGATTTAAAGTCCCCCTTGCCTAAAGGGGGATTTAGGGAGATTATCAGCCGCTTAATTAATCCCCCCCGCCCCCCTTTAGAAAAGGGGGGTGACTCTTTTCCAACTTAAGCTCCTTCGGTTGATTTATCATGCCGTCGAAAATCGGTTTTGAAATGACTTCTATTCCGGCTACTTGACCCCGCCGGCCGGCCATTTTTTCTTGGTTTACCCCACTGTTTTAGATAAAATATCCATAATGTCAAAGATGTGGAGATTTTTTGCCTTGTTGCTGCTGGGATGGCTGGTCCTGGCCGGAAACCCCGCGGGCGCGGCCGGGCCGTTCACCTACCGCTACCCCCAAGGCCCGGGAGTGGATCCGGCCGCGGTTACGGTAGTGGGCCAGCCCCAAACGCACCACATCGTGCGCTATGAGAATCTCTACCAGATCGCCCGGCAATACGACCTGGGGTTTTGGGAACTGGCCCGTTTCCAGCGCGCCCTGGATCATTTTTATCTGCCCTGGGAAACCGATATCGTCATCCCCACCCAGTGGATACTACCCCCCAACCCCGGGTCCGCCGGGTACCTGCTCAACGTGGCGGAGCTCCGGGGCTACCGGTTTTTCCCGGATAGGCACGAAGTCTGGACCTTCCCCATCGGCATCGGGGTTTTTGAGTTCAAGACCCCCATCGGCCAGCGCTTCCGGGTCCAGAACAAGGCGGTCGATCCCGGCTGGCGTATCCCCAAAGGCCTCCAGGCCAAATACGGCATGTCGTATATGCCTCCGGGTGAAGACTGTCCCGTGGGCAACCGCTGGATGGGGTTGTCCCACTACGGCCTCCACGGCACCCACGCCCCCATGGGGGTGGGCCGCCTGGTGAGCCACGGCTGCATCCGGCACTACCCCGAGGACATCGTCAAGCTCTTTGACATGACCCCGGTGGGCACCACGGTGGATATCATCTATGAGCCGGTGAAATTCGGCTTCCTCCAAGGCCGCACCTATGTGGAAGTGCATGAGGACATCTACTTCAAGATCCCGGATATGCTCCGGTACGCCATGAAGCGCCTGCAGGACCGGGACCTGGCCGGCCGGATCGACTGGAACCGATTTCTCCGGGCCGTGGAAGAAAAAACTGGCGCCCCGGTGGATATTAGCCGATAATCTTTACCGGGGCTCAATCTTCCCAGGATGGCGTCTGACACCGGTCCGGAGATGACCTGACCCAGCCGGACAAGACTCCCAGGATTCGATGATGACGGTAAATCCGGCATCTCAACAAGGTAAGTCAGAGAGCAAGGACGCTCAGAGCGATGTGGATAGCTGCACCAGAATATTGCAGGTTATGGAAAAGCTCTCTCACATCAAAGATGTGGACGCCTTATTGGATGAGGTGCTTCTCCAGGCCCGCCTGTTGACCCGGTCCGACGCCGGCTCCATTTATCTCATCGAGAATAATGTCCTCAAATTCAGCTACATCCATAACGATACCCTGTTTGGCGCCTCCGGCGTCAGTCGATATCTTTATGCGAGCCAGACCCTGGAGGTTGATAACCATTCCCTGGCCGGATACGCGGCCCTGACCGGGGAGCCCCTGCTTCTTGAAGACGTTTATCACCTTCCCGCCGGGACCCCTTTCATCTTCAATGACACTTTTGATCAAATGTCGGGCTACCGGACCCGATCAATCCTGGCGGCGCCGCTCATAACCAGCCACAACAAGACGGTGGGAGTGATACAGATTATCAATCCCCGGAGCGCCGACGGGCAACCCGCAATCTTTACCCCTGGAGACCTGCTGCTGCTCGATTACTTTGCCGATAACGCCGCGTCCGCCATTGAACGCGCCATGATGACCCGGGAACTCATCTTGAGAATGATCAAGATGTGCGAAATGCGGGACCCCAAGGAAACGGGGGTGCACGCCAACCGCGTCGGGGCCTATGCCGCGGAGGTCTACCATCAGTGGTCCCTCAAGCAAGGCATTGCCGACGACGACATCAAGCGGCAAAAAGACCTGCTGCGAATTGCCGCCATGTTGCACGACCTGGGGAAAGTGGCCATCTCTGACCTCATCCTGAAAAAACCCGCCAAGTTGGATTTCGAAGAATTCCGGGTCATGCAGTACCACACGATTCTGGGGGCCCGGTTGTTCCAGAATCAGGCCTCCGACCTGGATGCACTTTCGGCGGAAATCGCCCTGAATCATCATGAGAAATGGGATGGCACGGGATATCCAGGGAAAATCGACGATATTTACCAGGACCAGTTCCCCTTGGGGGCAGGGAAACAGGGGGAAGAGATTCCCATTGCCGGGCGCATCGTAGCCCTGGCCGACGTCTACGATGCCCTGGTGTCCCAAAGGGTCTATAAAGCCCCCTGGTCCGAAACCATGACCCTCAGCCATATTAAAGATCAGTCCGGCAAGCACTTTGACCCGGCAGTGGTGGACGCCTTCCTGGCAATTTACGATGTTATTGTCGCCATTCGAGAAAAATATCAGGACGAGGACTCGTCTGCTCTCCTGACTGCATCTCCTTAGCCCGCCGGCCCGCCCCTTGGGCGCAAAAATCTTAATGCCGTTTTCCAAGGTTTGGGAACCTCATGGGGTGGGACTGCCTGATCTATAATGCCCTGGTCCTGACCATGGCGCCCGGCGCCGAACCTCTGGCTCACGGCTATGTGGCGGTTAAGGGCGGCAAAATCGCCGCCGTGGGGCAGGCCGCGGCTTTACAAGACCTCCCCCCCGCCCGGGAGCGCCTGGACGTCCAGGGGGCCCTGCTCCTCCCGGGGCTGGTCAATACCCACTGCCACGCCCCCATGGTCTGGTTCCGGGGTCTGGCCGACGATCTCCCCTTGCAGAAATGGCTCACGGAGTTCATCTTCCCCGCCGAGGCCGGCTGGCTCGATGCCGATAAAGTCTACCGGGGCGCGCTCCTGGCCGCGGCGGAGATGATCCGGGGGGGCATCACCACCGTGGCCGACGGCTACTTTTTTGAGGCCGCGGCGCGCCAGGCCCTGGCCGACGCCGGCCTCCGGGCCGTGGTGGCCCAGGGGG
>JAGVPN010000381.1 GCA_020052215.1 Syntrophobacterales bacterium | reverse complement strand
TTCTTGGGGTTGTTGGTCATGAGGCGCATCTTCCTGACCCCCAGGTCCCGGAGGATCTGGGCCCCGATGCCGTAGTCCCGCAGGTCCGCCTTAAAACCCAGGGCCTCGTTGGCCTCCACCGTATCCGCGCCCTGGTCCTGGAGCTCGTAGGCCCGGAGCTTGTTGATCAGGCCGATGCCCCGGCCCTCCTGGTGCATGTAGAGGATGACGCCCCGGCCTTCGCACTCCACCATTTGCATGGCGGCCTCCAACTGGTCGCCGCAGTCGCACCTGAGGGAATGGAAGACGTCGCCGGTGACGCATTCGGAATGGACCCGCACCATGACGGGTTCGTCGGGGCTGATCTCCCCCTTCACCAGGGCCACATGTTGGTTGTCATCCACGTCGTTGTCATAGGCGATGGCGGTGAACTCCCCAAAATAGGTGGGCAGCTTGACGGTGGCCCGGCGGTGGACAAAAGACTCGTGCCGCAGGCGATGTTCCACCAGGTCGGCGATGGTGACGATCTTGATGTCGTGCTCGGCCGCGAATTTCTCCAGGTCCGGCATCCGGGCCATGGTACCGTCGTCCTTCATGACCTCGCAGATCACCGCGGCGCCTTTCAGACCCGCCAGGCGGGCCAGGTCCGTGGAGCCCTCGGTCTGCCCGGTGCGCACCAGCACCCCGCCTTTGCGAGCCCGGATGGGGAAAATGTGCCCCGGGCTCACCAGGTCATCCGGCTGGGCGTGGTCCGCCACCGCGGTGAGGATGGTGGTGGCCCGGTCCGCGGCGGAAATCCCGGTGGTGACCCCGCGCCGGGCCTCGACGGACACCGTGAACGCGGTCTTGAAACCCGACTGGTTGTCCCGGACCATCTGGGGCAATTGCAGGCGCTCCACCATCTCCGGCGACAGGGCCAGGCAAATGAGGCCCCGCCCGAAGCGGGCCATGAAATTGATGAGTTCGGGCGTGACCTTTTCCGCCGCCATAGTGAGGTCGCCTTCGTTTTCCCGGTCTTCGTCGTCCACCAGGATGATCATCTTACCCTGGCGGATTTCTTGTATTGCTTCTTCAATGGGTGTTACTGCCATGTTTAAATACCTGTTTTTGGTTTTCGGTTTTCGGTTATTATTGGCGCCGGCATCTTGCCGGTGTAGTCTTTTAGTAACGACTTACTGCTCACTGTCTTGAAAAATTTTTGGTGGCACAGGCGTCTCGCCGGTGCATAAGGCAGTAGCCAACGGCGGGCAGTGCCCGCCCTACACATCCTTTCATGCTTTACGGGTGGGCCAAAAGCCCATGTGCGACTGCTTGCGGTTCACGGCTCACCTACAAAAACCCGTGCTTCGCCAGTAGCTCTGAAGTAATGCCACCGTCCTGGGGACCGTCTTTCCCCAGCAGCCGGGCCACGTACTTGCCGATGATATCCGTTTCGAGATTAACCCGGTCCCCCACTTTAAGGCTCGCCAGGGTGGTCTCCCGGGCGGTGTGGGGGATGACGTTCACCGTGAAGGCGTTGCCCGTGCAAGCGTTTACGGTCAGAGACACCCCGTCCACCGCGATGGAACCCTTCTCGATAACGAAGCGGCCCAGGGCGGCGGGCAGCTCGAATTTGATCTGGATATGGGCCGGGCCGGGCCTGAACTCCCGCACCACCCCGACCCCGTCCACGTGGCCGGTGACCAGGTGGCCGCCCAGGCGGTCCCCGATTCTCAAGGCCCTTTCTAAGTTTACCCGGTCCCCCACCTTTTTCAAGGGGAAAGTCGTGCAGGCCAGGGTCTCGGGCGAGACCTCGAAGTCGGCCCGGGGCGCCTCCAGGGCCACCACCGTCAGGCAGGCCCCGGCGATGGCCACCGACTCCCCCAGGGCGAGTTCCGTGGCGGGAAACGAGGTCTTGACCCAGAGCCTCAAACCCTCAGCCATGGGGGTCAGGCCGACGATCACGCCAAAGCCTTCCACCAACCCGGTGAACATAGGGCGCCTCATCCTTTAAGCGGCGAATTATGCGAGGATTTTACACTATCCGCCCTGATAAGCCAACGTCTTTCCCGGATACGTGTCCCGGATACGTTTTTCCCGGATAAAAAAAGCTGGGATTCCAACCTGGCTTTCGGATAAACAATTTCAAAATTATTTCAAATTTGATGATAAAAATTTGACATTAATTAAACTCCGAATTAAAAGATTATGATTTTTTTTCTTGACAATTGTGATTTTTTTCGTAGTATAAAATTTTCAGGTTCAAGCCAAACTCGCCGCAAGGCGGGGACGGAAAGCCACGGGTCTCCTAGACCAGAGACAGCCGGGTTGCCGGAAGTGACCGCCGTAACAGTCACCCCAGGTACCCCGGTTTTTTATTTAAGGGTCAGGGTGGCAGTTTTGGCCAGGTTCCCCAGGCCAACTTGGTAACGTAGGAAAATAATTAGCGGGCAGCCAAGGAGGGTATGCCTATCGAAACAAACCCACGCGCCCTGACCAATTTAAGGGTTTTAGGCGGGTCCTAACCAGGCTGTAACTTTAAAATTGTCTCTAACCTTTTGAATTTTTCAACAGGAGAAAACGGCATGCAATTCACCAAAAAAGCGGGCCTGATGGCAATTTTACTGTCCCTCCTATACCTCGTGGCCCTCTGTGGTATTGCCGGGGCCGCGACCGTAACCATCGGCGCCATTTCGGGCGCCGGCGCCGTGGTCGTGGATAATTATGACCAACCCACCGGCGCCTATTCCTTTTCCGGCGCTTTTACCTGGGCTCCGCCTTTCAACGGACCCCTGGCAATGAATGACCTGGGACAATATACCTTTGCGGCCAATTCCGCGGGGACGGTGCCTGCCTATGATTCAAACGCGGGTGTTGACCCCATCTTTAGAGGCAATTACCAGTGGGTGCTTAACAATACCAACGGTACAGACAACGCCACCCTATACGGCAGCGTGGTGAATTTCAACTTTTCAACGATTACTGATTTAACCGGGACTTTTAGCGGCGCCGTGCAGAGCTCTGACGGCTTCATTCACTGGTACTATGGCCATGATGGCGATACAGTTCCCCTCCCGGGGATGACGCCTCTCTCCGCCTATAACCTCAGCGACACCTTTAACATTTCCGGCTACTATGTGGTAACCGGTTGGAACGGCGATACCCACACCGCCACCTATTCCTTCGAAAATGCGATTGTTACCGCCACAGTGGTTCCCCTGCCCTCCACCGTGCTGCTCCTGGGCTCGGGGTTGGTGGGGTTGGCGTTTTACCGGCGGCGGCGGGCGGCCAAGGGCTGAATCGTTCTCCCCGCTTGCCCGGGTAAACCAAGGCAGTTCCTCATGGGCCTTTGGCCCACCCATAAATTATGAAAAGTTCATGATGGGCATACCCCCAACTTTGAACTTTGAACCTTGATCGTTTTACCGGCCTGCCGCAGTGGCCCCTGCGCTCCCACGGCGGCAAAGGCATAGATCGTATCATGAAAAGTCTCCTGAAACTCAAACCGGCGTCGATGATTTTGATCGCGGCCCTGGCCTTTTGGGCCCCGGCGGCCTCAGCTTCCTTGGTCATCTTCGGGGATGGCCAGTGGGGAGATTTCACCGGCAGCATCACGTACCACGCCGCGGATGCTTCCCACGCCACTCTGCAGGTGCTGCTGCACAACTCCAGCCCCCTGGAAAATGGCGGCTTTCTCACCGGTTTCGCTTTGAACAACCCGGACAATCTGATCTCCACGGTCACTGCTTTTCAGAGCACCAATCCTAACTTTAAATTACTGGGAGGACCCGGTTTCCAAGACGGCATCAACGGCGCGCCTTACGGGCAATTCGACCTGGGCGCCAGCACGTTCAAGTCCCTTGAGGGGGGCGGCAAACCCTCAAAAGGCCTGGCGGTGGGAGCAACAGAAACTTTCACCTTCACCCTGGCCGGGAGCCTCCTCCTCAGTCTGGATGAGTGGAGTTTTGTGCAGGAGTTGTCCGTGGGTCCGGGAATAGGGGAAGCGCCCAGTTCTTGGTCGCCCGCTTTCGCGGCTTTGATAATGGCGCGAGCAACAAAACCGCGGGTCATGCCGTCCCCCTCCCCGGCACCCTGGCGCTCCTGGGCTCGGGCCTGGCGGGGCTGGCGTTTTACCGGCGGCGGCGGGCGAACCTGAAGGGCTAACCACCGGGGGCAACAACCCTGCGTGCTATAGGGGTTGAAACCAATACTTCCGGGATTTTCACGAACATGGGTTCATATCTTTTCCAAGTTGCACCTGGGAACAACCAGGAATATTAGGCTACGCTTGGCTGGAAAGGGGTTCCCCAGCGCAGCTTGGAAACGAGCTTAAAAATTTATAAAAATTATGGTTTAGGAGGAAAGAGAAATGAAGCGATTAACCGTTGCCGTGTTCGTAACCTTATTGGCTCTTTTGATGGCCGGTCCCTCGAGTGCCTATGTCTATCAGGACAACTTCGAGACTCCTTGGAGTCCCAGCAATTATGCCCCAGGCTGGGATAATGAAGGGTACCGATGGGGGGATGCGCCAATTGCGACAATGCAGCAGACCACTACGCATTATGGCAGTGGCAACTATGGCGTAAAGGTAACCGCAGATTCCACGCCGGGGGGATGGGAATGGTGGGCAGTAGTCTATAATACCAACATCATCCATTCTGCAATGGCTAAACAATATGACCCGTATATCAAAGTCATGTACTACGATGACTTGGGAGCCAACAAGGGTGGTCAGCTCTATGCCGTGCCCGACTGGGTAGTGCCGGATGATTGGACTGATACACAGTTCGGCTCGAGATGGAATCGCAGTGATAACTATTACTTTGTTCCGGGCGGATCGCCAACGGATGGTCCTTGGCAGAGCACAGGTGTTGCTCGGACAGAGGGCTGGCACGAACTGAAAATGCAGCTGAGTTCCAGCGACGGCTATATTCATTTCTTTCTCGACGGCGTTGACGTTGGACATAATAACAGAAACGATTTGCAGAATTTAGATACCGGCATGCTGTCTGTGATGTTCCTGCCCTCCACAATCGGAGACAAGCCCTTTGTCATATACGATAACTTTGAAGCTGGTTCCACCTCCACCGTCCCCCTCCCCGGCACCGTGGTGCTCCTGGGCTCGGGGTTGGCGGGGTTGGCGTTCTGGCGCAAGCGGCGGGCTATTTTCAAAGGATAGTCCCGCCTCATTTCTCCCCGGATAAGCCAAGGCAGGGCCGCGGTGGCCCTGCCTTGGGTCGTTTTATGGAGGAATAAGACAGGTGCGTGGGACGCACCCTACGCCTTCACAGGTTGAAAACCTGTGCCACTGGTTGAATGGCAGCCCGGCCTCAGGCCACGGTCACCTCTTTGCAGAGGAAGACGTCCTGGATGGCGTTGAAGAGTTTTACCCCCTCGGCCATGGGCCGCTGGAAGGTCTTGCGCCCGGAGATCAGCCCCATGCCCCCGGCCCGCTTGTTGATCACCGCGGTGCGCACCGCGTCGGCCAGGTCGTTCTTGCCGGAGCCGCCGCCGGAGTTGATCAGCCCGGCCCGCCCCATGAAGCAGTTGGCCACCTGATAGCGGCAGAGATCGATGGGGTGAGGCCCCGCCAGTTGGCTGTAAACCAGTTCGCTGGTCTTGCCGAATTTGACCGCCTTATAGCCGCCGTTGTTCACCGCCAGCTTCTGCTTGATGATGTCCGCCTCGATGGTCACCCCCAGGTAGTTGGCCTGGCCGGTGAGGTCGGCAGCGGCGTGAAAGTCCCCTTCCTTGGTCTTGAACGCCGGGTTGCGCAGGTAGCACCAGAGGATGCAGGCCAGGCCCAGCTCGTGGGCCAGCTTGAAGGCCTCGCTGATCTCCTGAATCTGGCGGCGGCACTCCGGGGAGCCGTAATAGATGGTGGCCCCCACCGCCACCGCGCCCAGGTCGAAGGCCTGCTCCACCGAGGCGAACAGGGTCTGGTCGTAAAAGTTGGGGTAAGAGAGCATTTCGTTGTGGTTGAGCTTGACGATGAAGGGAATCTTGTGGGCGTACTTCCGGGCCACGCTCCCCAGCACCCCCAGGGTGGAGGCCACCGCGTTGCACCCCCCGGCCAGGGCCAGCTTGATGATGTTCTCCGGGTCGAAGTAGATAGGGTTGGGGGCAAAGGAGGCCGCGGCGGAATGCTCCACCCCCTGGTCCACCGGCAGGATGGAGAGATAGCCGGTGCCGGCCAGGCGGCCATGCCCGAACAGGGACGCCAGCGAGCGCAAGACCCCCGGGGTGCGGTCGCTCATCACCCAGACCCGGTCGATGAAATCGGGCCCCGGCAGGTTGAGGCTCTCCTTGGAGAATCCTTCGCACTTGTGGTTCAGCAGGTCATCGGCCTCTGCGCCTAACAACGATTGGATTTTTTTGATCAAGGGCCACCTCCTTAGAAACGGTTTTTGGTTTTTGGTTTTTGGTGGCACAGGCTTTCAGCCTGTGCAAGCGCAGGACAACGCCTTTGAATCTTTATAGAAATATTTTTTGGGCCGCGCCGCTTTCCCGGGGCCGGGAATTGTCAGTTCCAATAGATCATTTCTATTCAACATTTTAATATAAGACCTTTAATCCGGCAGGCAAGTTTTATCTCCCCGGCTCATTTTTGAAGCCATCAGTTCCACCGCCACCCGGGCGGCCCGGGCCGAGGCCCCCGGCCCTCCCAGGCGGCGGACCACCGTGGCCAGCCCGCGCCGCACCGCCATCATCCGCTCCGGGTCCTGGATGAGACTCAAGACCTCGTGCGCCAGACGCTCCGGGGTGAAATCGTCCTGGAGGAGCTCGGGAAACACGCGCTCCCCGGCCAACAGATTGGCCATGCCCACATGCGGGACCCGGACGAGCCGGCGGCCCACCGCAAAGGTGAGGGGCGACACCCGGTAAACAATGACCGTGGGCGCCCCCGCCAGGGCCGCCTCCACCGTGGCCGTGCCCGAAGCCACCACCGCCACGTGGGCCGCGCCCAGAGCCTGGTAAGCCTGGCCGGGGATGATTTTAATATGTGGAGCCGGCGCCCCCGCCGGCCCCCGAACAGCCGAGGGCGGCTGTTCTCCATCTCTTTCTGCAGCCAATTTTGTTACCAACTCCGCCGGGGCGGTGGAGGCCAGGGGGAGGATAAATTGGGTTTCGGGGATGGCCTGGTGGACGAGGTGCGCGGCCTTAAGCATGGTGGGCAGATGCCGCTCGATTTCGCCGGCCCGGCTGCCGGGGAGCAGGGCGATGGTCAGGGCGTGGGGGTCCAGGTTATGCTCCAGTAAAAAGGTCCGCCGGTCAGTGAGGGGCGGCAGGGTTTCCCGAAAGGGGTGGCCCACGTACGACACCGCCACGCCCCGCTGCCGGTAAAAGTCGGCCTCAAAGGGGAAGATGACCACCAGGCGGTCGGTGAGACGGGCCAGGGTGCGAACCCGGTAGGTGCGCCAGGCCCACACCTGGGGGCTGATGTAGTACAACACCGGCACCCGGAAGTATTTGGCCAGGCGGGCCACCCAGAAATTGAAGTCGGGAAAATCCACCAGGATGGCCAGGTCCGGGCGCGCCGTTTTGAGGACGCGGCCGAGGGTGCGAAGGGCCTGCCAGATGGCGGGCAAGTGGCCCGCCACTTCCATGAGGCCCACCACCGCCAGGTCCGAAGCCGGGGTGAGAATCCGCACCCCCTGGGTGCGCATTGCCTCGCCTCCCACCCCGAAGAACTCGGCCTGGGGACAGAACTCCCGGATGGCCGCCACCAGCCGGGCAGCATGGTCATCCCCGGAGGCCTCCCCGGCGACCACGAGGATTTGGGGGGGCTTGCGCCCCGGGGGAAAAGGCGAAAAGGCGAAAAGGCGAAAAGGATTAAAAGCATTACCGGCATTGCTCTTCATATCATCCCTTACACCTTATATTCTGGTTTCCAAGTTGCACTTGGGAACCCCGAAACAACCCAAGCTTCGCAGGGACCCTTCTATTGCCAAGAAAAGCTTGGAGACGAAATGAAATGGTGCGTAAGACGCACCCTACGCAAAAACTTTTCAAGGCAGATATGTAGGGCGGGCAGTGCGCACCGCAAGCACAGGCGGGACGCCTGTGCCACCGATTTAAAGAACTTTTCAGGACCCGTAAACTATGAAGAGCCGTTGTAGGGGCGGTTCGCGAACCGCCCCTACGGGAACTTTTCAGGACAGCGGTCGCGCTTTGGTTTTTCTCCCTTTTCCCCCTTTCGCCTTTTCCCCCCAAATCTTTACCCCTTGGCTTTTTTCATGGCGGCGTTGATTTCCAGGGCCAGGTCCAGGGCGGCCCGGCCGGCTTCGCCGGGGATGGGCGCTTCCCCGCCGTTCTGGATGGTCTGGACAAAGGCGGTGATCTCTTTGAGCAGGACATCTTCCTGGGAAAACCGGCGGGTTTCCAGGGCCACCCCCGGCAGCGGCCCCATGGCCCCGTCCTTCCGGGAGGCGGCGGTGAGTTCCCGGTTCTCGAAATCCACCGCCAGGTAGGCGTCGGGCTGGAAGAGGCGGAACTTGCGCATGGACTTGAAGGACATGCGGGAGGCGGTGAGGTTGGCAATGCAGCCGTTGTCGAACTCCAGGCGGACGTTGGCCAGGTCCACCCGGTCGGTGAGGACCGAGATGCCCGCGGCCCGGATCTCGGCCACGGGCGAGGGGACCAGGTTCAGCACATGATCCAGGTCGTGGATCATCAAATCCAGGACCACGTCCACGTCGGTGCCCCGCTCCTTAAAGAACGACAGTCGGTGACTCTCGATGAAGCGGGGCTGGGTCACCCGGGTTCTGAGTTCTTCCATGGCGGAGTTGAACCGCTCCAGGTGCCCCACCATGAGGATGAGGCCGCGCTCCCGGGACAGGTGCACCAGTTCGTCGGCTTCGGCCACGGTGGTAGTCAGGGGCTTTTCCACCAGCACCTGGCAGCCGGCGGCCAGGCAGTCCCGGACCACGGCGAAATGCCGGGAGGTGGGGACCGCCACGCTCACCGCCGACACCATGGGCAGGAGTTCCCGGTAGTCGACAAAATCCCGGGTGTGCAAGGCATGAGCCACCTTCCGGACCTGATCATGGTTCAGATCGGCCACCCCCACCAACTCGGTTTCGGCCAGAGCGGCATACTTTTCCGCGTGGAATCGGCCCAGATAGCCCACGCCGATAACCCCCACTTTTACCGGTTCGTTCATTTGGTTCATTTGGTTCATAAACACACCCGCGCCCAAGATACGGCCAGCCGCAGTCGCCGCGCCGTTTTGCCCATGATACCGGAAAATGGCCTGACAAGGCAATGAAAACCGGGGGAAATACCGTTCGACAAGTGCAGCTCGAAACGATAATAATTTTTAGCACGTTACCCGGAGGTACAATTAATGGTGGAGAAGGCTAAATTCATCTGGTTCGACGGCAAATTCATCCCCTGGGAACAGGCCCAGGTCCACGTCCTGACCCACACCCTGCACTACGGGTTGGGAGTTTTTGAAGGCATCCGGGCTTATCAATGTCATGATGGCCGCACCGCGGTTTTCCGGCTGAAGGAGCATATCCAGCGCCTGTTCGATTCCGGCCATGTCATGATGATCGACATCCCCTTCAAGCAGGACGAGGTCGAGGCGGCCTGCTGCGAAATCCTGCGGCTCAACGGCCAGAAGGAGGCCTATATCCGCCCCCTGGTGTTTTTGGGGGAAGGGGTCATGGGGATTCATCCCAAGGGCTGCCCCATACAGGTGGCCATTATCAGTTGGGTCTGGGGAGCCTATCTGGGGGACGAGGGCCTGCGCCGGGGCATCCGGGTCAAAACCTCATCCTTCACCCGGCATCACGTCAACATCATGATGACCAAAACCAAGACCGTGGGCAACTACGTCAACTCCATCATGGCCAAACTCGAGGCGGTGCACGCGGGTTACGACGAGGCGCTGCTGTTGGATACGGCCGGATATGTCTGTGAAGCTTCCGGGGAAAACATTTTCATCGTCAAGAACGGCATCCTCAAGACGCCGCCCTTGACGTCGATTTTGCCGGGCATCACCCGGGACTGCGTCATCACCCTGGCCCAGGACCTGGGCCTGACGGTGAAGGATGAGCGGTTCTCCCGGGATGAGCTCTACCTGGCGGACGAGGCCTTTCTGACCGGGACGGCCGCGGAAATCACCCCCGTCCGGGAGGTGGACGGCCGGAAAATCGGTCCGGGCCACCCCGGCCCCGTCACCCAGCAGATCCAGGAGGTTTATTTCGGGGTGGTCAAAGGCCGGGAACCACGGTATCAAAACTGGCTGACGTATATTTAACCGGGACGGCGACGCCACGGTGTTTAAAAGAGAAAGCGGGCCTTAGGGCCCGCTGCTTTTTCGCCTGCACCCCACAATCCGGGCGAGTAGCGACCTACCGCTTTTCGCATTCCTTGACATATTGCAGCAGGACGTCGGTTTCGGTGATCAGGCCCACCAGCAGGTTATCTTCCACCACCGGCAGGCAGCCGATTTTTTCCTCAATCATCATCTTGGTGGCTTCACACACCTCGGTATCCGGAGGAATGGTAATCACCCCGGTCACCATAACATCCTTGATGTGCAGGGTTTTCATCAAATCCCGGGTGTCCTTGGAGGCATAGCCCAGGGCCTGGGCCAGGGAACTGCGGAACAGGTCCCGCTCCGAGACGATCCCCACCAGCCTGGTGCCGTCCACCACCGGGAGGTGGCGGATCCGTCCCAACCGCATGATATCGTTGGCCAGACTGAGTTCGTCGTTGACGTCCAGGGTGGCCACCTCTTTCACCATGATCTCATTGACCTTCATCTTTGCTTAATCCCCCCTGCCCCCCCTTTAGAAAAGGGGGGAAGAAAAACCCCAACTTTGATTGCCATATTAATGGCAAAACGTCACGCTACAGGGCAGCCAGCCACTCCTGGCCCCGGGCGCCCAACTCTTTTAAGGTGGTCAACACCCGGCGGCTGTCGTCCCGGCTCATGTAGCCCGTCCCGCAGGCTGGGGTCAGGAGGGACTGGGCCAGGATTTCCTTGAGCCCCCAGTGCACGTCCTCAGCCAGCCGGGTTGCCTGGGCCTGGAAACGCCGCCACAAGGTGTCCGTGGTCTCAGCCTGGAAGTCCTCGCTGGTGGGGACCAGACCCCAGGCCAGCCAGCCACCCCGGGCCAGGTAGAGCGACAACGCCCGGTCATAGAGGCGGAGGCTCTCAAAAAAACCGTAGGAATCAAAGCTGAGAATGTCGATGGGAGCATCGAGCAGCAGGGACCAGTCGGTGTTGCCGCAGCAGTGAATCCCCAGGGTGACCGGGCCGGCCGCGGCCCCCCGGGCCTCTTCCAGGGTTTGGGCCAAGATCCCGGATACCTCATCTTTGGAGATGGGCAGATAAGCGGAACCGAACCCCGTGAGAAAGGGTTCATCCAGGAAGACGATGGGGGCTTTGCCCAACTCCCTGAATTTCTCGGCCTGCCAGGCCACCTTGCGGGCCAGGCCGGCGCACACGGCCTGGGTCAGCTCCCGGTCATAGAGGATTGGCTTGCCCGCGGCGTCCTTCACCACACCGGCAAAGGTCACCGGCCCGGACAGCTGGCCTTTGAGGGCCGGGCCGGGGCTTTCCTGGGAGGCCACCGCGGTAAGGAGGGCGAAGAACCCCCGGGCATCTTGGGCCTGGAAGGCAAAGGGGGTTAAGTCGCCGGACAGGACGATCTCATAAAACTGGGCCAGGGCCTCATCCCGGGGCAGGTCCGGGTCCATGGCGACGGTGCGGTTGGGTTCGTCCACCTTCAAGCCGGGCAGCCCCCGGGCCGCCTGGGCCGCCATCTCCTCAAGATATCCCAACTGGACCATCTGGGGCCAGTAAGGGATCTGGGGCAAAGTCTCCAAAACCAGGGCCACGGTCTCTTGGGGGTCGGTGAAGGG
>JAGVPN010000177.1 GCA_020052215.1 Syntrophobacterales bacterium | reverse complement strand
TTGGCAAAGGGCGGGGCCGAGGTCTTGCCTTCCCCGGACAGGGGCTTCAGGTCTTCGGTCTCGACGTAGCCCGGCAGGATGAACTTATCGCCCTTGGGGGCTTCCGGATCCACTACCCTCTGGCCGTTTTCCCACTCGGCATAGTAGAGGGCATCACAGCCGCCGCATTTAAAGTTGCCTTTGTATTCCCAGTAACTGTAAGGATCCAGGAAATTCCGGGCCTTGCATTTCGGACAATCATACATCAACGATATTTTGAATTCAGTCATATCGAGTCAATCCTCCCGTTATGGATAAAGGTGCGGCGTTCGGGGGCACGCATTACGGCCCCCCACCGTCCCTAGGTTAGATGACTTCCTTGGCTTCCATTTCCCGGATCTGGTCCGAGCTGAGGCCGCAGACCCGCTGGTAGATTTCTTCATTGTCAGAACCCACCGGGCGGTGCACGTGTTTCAAGCGCGGCGGGGACCCGCTCATCTTGTAGATAACCTTCTGGGTGAAGACGTCACCGTAGTACGGGTCGTCGTACCAGCCCAGGGAACCCCGTTCCAGGAAGTGGTCGCAATTGGCCGCTTCCAGAACCGTGAGCAGGGGCTGGGAAATGATGCCGGCGCCGCTGAAGATGCGGTTGGCCTCTTCTTTGGTCTTGTCTTTCAGGAACTCCTCGATGGCCGGGTAGATCTCTTCCTGGGCCTTGGCTTCCACCCGATCATCGTGGGAGGCGAACTTTTTGCCCAGGTCGGGGCGGCCGATGAGGTTCATCAGGTTGGCGAAATCTTCGTCCGTATAGGCCTGGACGCAGATGTAGCCCTCTTCCTTCTCCGCCGGATGGTCCGAATGGGGATAGGAGGTCAGGCCGCAGGCGCAGATGCCGTTGACGCAGATTTCGGTGTCCCAGTTGCCCCAGCGCATCCGCACGACGCCGCTGCGGCCCCACAGGGGCAGGGCATACTCAGTGTAGCGGGTGGAGCCTTGCACCTGGGAGCACTCGAAGTAGTTGCCCAGGCCCGAGACCGTGTCCCGCCAGTACATGCCAGCCAGCATGGCGGTGGAGACCAGCATGCCGATGGAGTAGTCCATGATCCAGGTGGTGTGCTTGCTGGGGAAGCCAGCAGACGCCCGGCCGGCCCGGTGGCCGGTGAAGGAGAACACGCCGCCTTTGGCCTGGCCCAGGATGTCGTAGGAGGCCCAGTTCCGGCCGGGGCCGAAGCCGCCGAAGCCGCCGCACCAGGCTAACACGATCCGGGGATTGACCTCTTTGCAGGCGCCGTAGCCGATCTTCCAGCGGTCGAAGGTGCCGGGCCGGTAGTTCCACACCATGGCATCGGTTTTCTGGACCATGTTGTAGAAGATTTCCTTGGCTTCCGGTTTGCGGTAGTCCAGGGTGACGAAGTATTCGTTGTGGTTGGCGCCCTGGAAGGCCGGGGAAGTGCCGCGGCCCGGGTTCCACCGGGATACCGGGTAGAACCAGGTCTCGTTGTAGGGCGAGCAGTGACGCATGGGCTCACCCAAACGGGGCACCTCGATCTTGATGACCTCGGCTCCCAACTCGCCCAGGTAGGCGGCGGCGCAAGGGCCCAGGATGTACTGGGTGCAGGACAGCACCCGATACCCTTTCAGGGCCTCGGGTTTATCAAACAGCGCGTCCTTATTGAAGATAGTCTTGCAATAATCCTCAAAGGGTAGTTTATCCAGGTGTTCGGTCATATTTCCTAACCCCCTCTATTAGATGAGCCCTTTGCCGTACAGCTCATTCAGCTTGGCGGTGTCGAAGTTGCAGAATTTGCGATAAACATCGCTGTTGTCATAGCCCACGGGACGGCCCAGGTCTTTGACCCGGCCCGGGGTCCGGTGGCCATAAAACACGGAGCCGCAGAACAGCACCTTGCCGTAATGCGACGTGTCGATGGCCCGCACCATGCCCCGGTATTTGTAGTGGGGCTCTTCCGCTACTTCGTCGATGAAGGAGACCCCGCCCGCGGCCACTTCCTCCGCCAGCAGCTTGGCCCGGCACTCTTCCCGGGTCCAGTCCTTCATCCAGTCGGTGAGGATGGTACAGGTCTTGACCTGCTGGTCGTGGCCGACCCGGTCGATGACCACCCGCAGGGTGGGCTCGTCCAGGATCATGTCTTCCAGCTCGGGGCGGTCTTTGCCCACGGTCTTCCAGATGCGGTACCACAGCCGGTCATGGCCGCCGCCCACCATCATGTAGCCGTCTTTGCAGGGGTTGACCGAGTAGATGTTGATGGCCAGGTCCCAGTTGCCGTAGCGGGGCTTACTGGAGCCGTCCATGCCATACCATCCCCAGGCGTAGTCATGGATGCGGGCATGGGCTTCCGACGAGGTCACCTCGATGAACTGGCCTTTGCCCGAGGTCTCCCGGAAGATCAGGGCGGCAATGGTGCCGTGGGCCGTCAGGTTGCCGCAGAGGATGTCGTCGGACCGTTCGCCGGACCGGATGGGGGTGCCGCCGAAGCTCTTGGGCAGCCCGGTGGCATGACACCAACCGGAGGCGCAGGGCGAGGAGGGATAGAGTTCGCCCGGCTTGTCCTTCAAGGACCCCCACTGGCCCTTCTGGCCGTTCCAGACGTAAATCAGGCGGGGATTGATCTTGGAGAGCTGGCGGTAGCCGATGCCCCAGGCGTCGAACTGCCCGGGGGCGTAGTTTTCCACGAGCACGTCGGCGTGGATAACCAGCTTCTTCAGGATGGCCCGGCCTTCTTCCTTGGTCAGGTCCAGGGTGATGGACTGCTTGTTGCGGCATTCGTGCAGGAAGGTGCCGCCGCACAGGTCGCCGTTGACGTTGTCTTTAAACATGTAGCGCTTGCGGCCGAAAGCCGTCAGCTTGCGGATGGGGGAGCCGCCGGGCGGTTCCACCATGATGACGTTGGCCCCTAGTTCGGCCAAATAGCCGCCCGCCTGCATGCTGTTGCACTGGAAGCCGCCGTGGCCGCATTCCAGGACCCGGATTTGGCCCAGGGCCTCGGGTTTGGCCATCTCATGTTTGGGATGCAGCCAGCCCTCCATGATGGTGGAGATTTCCCGAGACGCCTCGGTGCAGATTTTGGGGTCATAGACTTCTTCAAAAGTGGGAATTGGGGTTAGAGGCCACAGTAACGGTGCTTCTTGAACCTCTTTTTTAAGATCTTCGGACATTCAGAATCCTCCTTTATTACCGTTGGTTCGGAATTCTACCTTAGGAAAACTTGAGTCCGCTCAAGTCCAGCCTTCTGCGGTTAAGCGGCAGCCACCTCCTTTCGTCAAAAATCTGGCTCACCCGAAGGAGCCAAGCATGGAAATCCCTTAATTTCGTGTTTTCCCTGCATACCTATAAGCTAAATTTGTGCCAAATAGCGCAAATGACCCCATATTTTCTCCAATTACCTTAACTATCTTATTTTATTAGACTATTGGTCCGAACACTATTTACTCTGTAGGCGGCTGCCGGGGGCGCGACCAGCTCTAAACCGCCGGGGCTGGGGGAATCGGTATCAGCTAAGGGGTGTTTTACCCCGAAGGCGGGAAGAGGCCGGCGCGCTCAGGGCGGCGACCTGAAAATCTGCTGCGGCGCATCGGAGAGTTTTTAGTA
>JAGVPN010000324.1 GCA_020052215.1 Syntrophobacterales bacterium | reverse complement strand
TGCGGTCCTCCTGTTATAGGTTGTCACAGGATACCACAGAATTATTATTAAGTGAACAGTATTGCCCCTAAATCCCCCTTTTTCAAAGGGGGACTTTAATAGCAATTCCTTGTAGTTCCCCCCTTTTCTAAAGGGGGGCAGGGGGGATTAGAAGGCTTCCCATAACGGAAAAAACTTTTGGCAATTGCTATAAAGAATTTTTCAGACCAGAGCTTGGGAGCGAGAAAAAAACCTGGTGGGCGGCGCCTACCCTAGACTTTTGGCTTATTTCACTTCGGCGGCCTGGATTTTGGAGGCGGAGCCGGTGGGGTCGGTGTAGCTCATGATGAACTTGAAATTGGGGAAAAGGCGGGGCAGGCGCATCATGTTGAAGATCATGACGCCGATGGCCAGGCGGTCCAGCCAGGAGGACATGGGCCACCCCAGGTGGATGGTGATCTTGCGGTCGCCCAACTCGTACTCCACCACCCGGAGCAGGGCCACCAGGCGGTGGTAGAGGCTCAACTTGAGCAGGGGCAGGCGGAAGTGGTTGGCGGCCAGTTTGGTCGGGATGCCGGTCCGGGGGGAGTAGAAGGTGACGTAGGCGACGTTGTCCTCCGGGGGTTGGCCGGAGGTATCCTGGGAGCGCCTGAACACCAGGTGCACATCCGGGGCGGCGGACTCGGCCAGGTGCAGGATCATCTCCATTTCGTTGTCGCCCTTGCCGATCTCCTGGATCTCCGGGGCCCGCTTTTGGGCCACCAGAAACCCGGCCAGCAGCACCAGGCCGGTAACCGCGGCCCACAACATGGTGCCGTGGGTCTTGTAGATGGCCAGGAAGATGAAGCAGCTCACAAAAATGACCCACATGATCAGGGTGACCAGGCGGGAGGTGTAGAAGTGGATCAGCTCCTTGGTGCCCATGAAGTAGCGGTAGATGATCAGGGCACCCATGTTGATGGAGAAGCTGGCCAGGAGGCCCAGGGCGTACATGTCCGCCAGGGTTTCCTGCTTGCCCGAGGTGATCAGGATGATGATGGAGAAGAAGACGGCGTTGGCGATATGGATGCGGTAGAGGGATTGGCGCCGGTTGGTGGCGGTGATCCAGTGGAAGCCGTAGCGGTGGGCCACCCGCTCCATCAATTCGCTGGAGGCCACAAACGCGGTGTTCACCGCCATGATCAGGGCAAAGCTGGCCAGGGCCGCCACCATGACGCCAAAGGGCAGCCCGTTCAAGATGGTGGCGTAATGGGTGATGAGGTCGCCTTCATGCAGGTGAAAATCGATGGGCGCCGACAGGGCCAGGGCGGCCACGATGGGGGTCACCAGGCCCACGGTGCAGGCCAGAAAGATATAGGCCTTGCGGATCTCCCGCCAGCTCCGCACCAGGCCGGCAGTCTGGAGCACAGACTCCACCCCCGAGTAGGCCAGGATGCAGAAGGCGATGTGGGCGATGAAGATGTGATACTTATCAAAGATCGAGCCCGGGGTCAGGTCGGCGCCGGTCTTGACCGCAGCCTGCTTGAGCCGCCCCAGGGAGGCGCCGTCCAGGGCCAAAACGCCGGAGATAATCAGGGTGACGAAAATCAGGGTCGCAAAGATAAAAATCGTGAAGGTGACCCTGGCGTTCTCCTTGATGCCCAGAATGTTGAGCCCGGCCACCACCCAGATGGTGATCAGGACCAGGGCTATGACCATGGGGTGGGGCAGGTGGAAAAACGAGGTCGCGTTTAAGACCGCGCTCACCGCCGAGATACAGGCGGTGAGGATGTAGTCCACCATGATGGAGGCCACCGCCACGAAGGACACCAGGGGGCCCAGGACCAGATAGGAGAAGGAATAGACCCCGCCGCCGATGAGCCCGTGGTGCTCCAGGATCTCGGCGATCTCCACCAGGCGGGTGGTCATGTAATGAACGAAGACCGCGGTGAAAGCGATGAAGATGATGGCGCTGGGGCCGATGAAGCGGTAGGCCTCGGCCGGGGCATAAAACACCGAGGTGAGTTCGTCCATCAGGGTGATGACCGCCACCGACAGCCAGGTGAGCCACCAACGCCCGTTGAGGTAGTACGACAGCCGCCCGGGTTTCCGGAGCAGATAGATGAAAAGTCCCACCAGCCCCAGGTTGGCGACGATGAGGAGAATGCTTTTCAGATACAACGCCGTGGCCTCGCAGAACGGGAATCGAGGACTGGTTCAACCAGCAAGATCCGGGAAGGTCTCGCCGGTTGCAGCCGGAAGGATTCTATCATTCTTGCGCCCGGGGCCACAATTATTTCTTAGCAGAAATCACCCAGGTGAGCGCTGCGGTGCATTTTCCGTCAACTTCAAAGCCGCTGGCCAGGAAAGGATGAATAGCCGGGGCCAGGGAGAGGCGCTGATGCAGGTCCAGGTGAGGCGCCTCTCCCTGGAGGTCCCGGCCCGGCCGGTTACCGCCCGTCCCCGGCGGCGGCTTCGGTGTGCGCCTGAGGACGCCGGAAGTACCGGATGTCGAACTCGAACTGGGGAAACAACCGGGGCAGGCGCATCAGGTTGAAGACCATGACCCCCACGGCCAGGCGGTCCCACCAGGAGGACAGGGGCCAGCCGAAGTGAACCACTACCCGGCGATCCGCCAGTTCATACTCCACCACTTTCAAAAGGCTCACCATGCGGTGATAGAGGCTGATCTTGGTGAGCGGGAAGCGGTAAAGGTTGGCGGCGGTCTTGGGGGGGATGCCGGCCCGGGGAGAATAAAAGGTGATATAAGCCTCGTTGGCTTTGATCAGCGCATGGTCCGACTCCTCGGAGCGCCGGAAGAAGAAATGAATCTCCGGGGCCTCGGATTCCGCCAAGCGCAGGATCATGTCCATCTCGCTGTCGGCCTGGGCGATCTGTTTCAGTTCCGGAGCCCGTTTTCTCGCCACCAGGAACCCCGCCCCCAGCATCACCGCGGTAACCGTGCCCCAGAGGAGGGTGGCGTAGTGCTTATCGTAAGCCAGGAAAAGAAAGGAACTTACCAGAATGATCCATAAAACCAGGGTTCCCCAGCGACTGGTAAAGTATTTAACGTCCTTGGTGCCCGTGAAATATCGGTAAATGAGGAGGGCCCCTGTGTTGATGGCGAAGCTGGCCAGAATCCCCAGGGCATACATATCCGCCAGAAGCGACTGGCTGCCGGCGGTGATGAAAATGATGCCGGAAAAAAAGGCCGCGTTCAGAATGTGGATGCGATACAGAGATTGCCGGCGGTTGGTGGCGATGAGCCAGAGGAAGCCGTAACGGTGGGCCACCCGCTCCATCAATTCGCTGGAGGCCACAAACGCGGTGTTGATGGCCATGCTGAGGGTGAAACTGGCCAGACCCGCCACCAGAATTCCAAACCAGACGCCGTTTAACATGGAGGCGTAGTGCGTGATCAAGTCG
>JAGVPN010000212.1 GCA_020052215.1 Syntrophobacterales bacterium | reverse complement strand
TGAATATCCTGGCAGATACATTGATCAACCTGACCGCTACTCGATTTATGGAGCTTTGCCAGTGCTCCTATTTGTTGCATTAGAAAGCGAAAGTGGTATAAGATATAGTGAACCTAGGGGGTGCCGTGCACGCTGATTTATGGCGGCCATGGGCCGCCCTAGATCTCGCTGCACAGGCGAGACGCCTGTGCCACCAATTTTTTTTTATAACTTCTTCAGCTTTTCCCCGTTTCGCCCTCATTCTCCTTACACCGTTTCCTGGCTTCCTTGCGGCAGAGTTCCCAGATGACGCAGCTTTGGCGGAATTTGCAGTAGAGGCAGGGGTCGGTGCAGGCCCGGCAATTATCCAGGCACTCCTGGCAGTAGGCGACCTCCATTTTCTGGCACAGGACGCAGGCGTCCCGGTCCGGGTGATGGCGGCAGTTATCCATATATTCCATGAGGATATTATAGCAAAAATAGTGACTTTGGATCAACCAGGCGAGAAATTCAAGATTGGATTCAGTCAGGTAGAGGGAGAATAAGAGGAACTTATCTTAACCACCATAATATGATAGCCTCAGGGAAAAACCTGGGTTCGCGCCGGGAAGAGGCGGGGTCTGCGGTAAACATCAGTTCTCGAACCCCTTAATTCACTACGGCGTATTTTTAGAAAAGGATGGTCCATGACCGAAGACCACTACACCACCATGCGCCACCGGATGGTGGAGACCCAGATCGCCGCCCGGGGGGTGTCTGACCCCAGGGTGTTGGCGGCCATGACAAAAGTGCCCCGGCACCGCTTCATCCCCCACCACCTGTGGGATCAGGCCTACAATGATTATCCCCTGCCCATCGGCGAGGACCAGACCATCTCCCAGCCCTACATCGTGGCCCTGATGACCGAAATGTTGGAACTCCAGGACACGGATCGGGTACTGGAAATCGGCACCGGTTCAGGCTACCAGGCGGCCATCCTGGCGGAACTGGCGGCCCAGGTCTTCACCATGGACCGGGTGGCGTCGCTTTTGACCCAGGCGGAGCAAATCTTCACCTTGCTGGGATACAGCAACATCAAGACCCGGGTGGGGGACGGGACGTTAGGCTGGCCCGAGGCCATGCCTTTCGAGGCCATCATCGTCACCGCCGGCGCCCCCCAGGTGCCCCGGCCCCTGACGGAGCAGTTAGCGTTAGGGGGGCGGCTGGTGATTCCCGTGGGAGATCGGTGGTCCCAAACCCTGACCTGCGTCCGCAAAACCAAAGAAGGGCTGAAGTTCGAGTACCACGGCGGCTGCCGCTTCGTGCGCCTCATCGGCGAGCACGGCTGGCAGGAGGCGGGTTGGACGTGAATCAGGCAGATATGGCGGCGCTGGTTTCTGGTCTGAAAGATCTTTAAATCGGTGGTACAGGCTTTCCAGCCTGTGCCAAAGTGCAGGTTAGTCCTGCACAGCCTGGCAATACCACCTTTTCAGGCGTTATGGGTGGGCCAAAGGCCCATGAGCAACTGCCTCTCTCCCCTCCCCCCCAAAAAACCTATTTCACCTGGGCCACCTTGGGTTCGGACAGGTACGCATTAATAACCCGACTGGCCAGGGGGGCGGCTTCGGAGCCGCCGTGGCCAGCGTGCTCCACCAGGACCGCCACGGCCACCCGGGGGTCGTCGGCCGGGGCGTAGGCCACGAACCAGGCGTGATCTTCCATCCGCCGGGCTCGCTTCTTTTGGGGATTATCCCGATCCATGGCGACCACCTGGGCAGTGCCGGTTTTGCCGGCCACCTGGATGTGGGACAGGCGGGCGGCCTTGGCCGTGCCTACGTTGACCACCCCCACCAGGGACTGGCGCACCGCCTCCAGATTGGCCGGGCTGGCCCTCAGGCGGGATTGCGCCTGGGGCTTGGCCTGATAGAGAATCTCCCCGGCCGGGCTTTCCACCTTCTCCACCAGAAAGGGTTTATAGACGATGCCGCCGTTGGCAATGGCCGCCACCACCCGGGCCATCTGGATGGGAGTGGCCAGATTGTAGCCCTGGCCGATGGATACCAGGATCGTATCGCCTTCGTGCCAGGGCTGATGGAATCGAGCCCTTTTCCAGGCCGGGGAAGGCGCCAGGCCCGGCATCTCCTTGTCCAGATCGAGGCTGGTGGGCGCGCCCAGGCCGAAGCGCCTGCTCCACTCATTGATGCGGTCAATCCCCAGGCGCCGCCCCACCTCGTAAAAATAGATGTCGCAGGAATGCACCATGGCCTGGTGGAGGTTCATGGGGCCGTGGCCGCGTTTGCTCCAGCAGTGAAACACGTGATTGCCCACAGGCATGGCGCCGGTGCAGTTGATGAGGGTGCTGGGGGTGATGACCTTTTCCTCCAGGCCGGCCACCGCCATGACGATTTTAAAGGTGGAACCCGGGGGATACTGACCCTTCAGGGTGCGGTTTTCCAGGGGGTGGTTCTTATCATGGTTGATCCGTTGCCACTCCTGGTTGGAAAGTCCCCGTTCGAAGGCCTCCTGGGAATAGGTGGGCGAGGACGCCAGGGCCAGGACCCGGCCGGTTCTGGGATCAAGGGCCACGATGGCCCCCACCTGGCCTTCCAGGCAGGCTTCGGCTTCCCGTTGCATCCGGTTATTCAGGCTGAGGTAGATGTTGGCCCCGGGAGTGGGAAAGAGGCTGTCCAACTGGCCCAGTTCCCGCCCGTAGGCGTCCACTTCGATGCGGCGGGAGCCCCGTTGGCCCCGGAGGTACTTTTCCCAGGCCAGCTCCAGCCCGCATTTGCCCAGGTAATCCCCCATTTTATAATCAGGAAACTTGCCGCTCTTGAGTTGGACGTCGCTGAGTTCCCCCAGGTAGCCCAGGACATGGCAGGCCATGCCTTTGTGGCGATATTCCCGCTTCGGCTGGACCTGAATGAGGACCCCGGGCAGTTCCGGTTGAAAGGTCTCCACCTGGGCCATCTCATCCCAAGCAAGGTCGGCCCGGACCCGCACCTGGTGCAGGCCGGCTTTCTTGCCATTTTGCAGTTGGGCCGTTAGCGGCTGGGGGTCTAGACGCAACAGGTGGGCCAGGCGCCCGGCCAGGAGGGGGATATTCCCCACATCCTCCAGAACCACTACCAGTTCATAGCTGGGCCGGTTGGCCACCAGCACCTGGCCCTGGTGGTCCAGAATCATGCCCCGCCAGGGCGGCAGGTCCTGGAGGCGAATCCGGTTGTGTTCCGAACGCTGCTGCATCTCCTCCCCCTGCAACAGCTGCAGGAACCAGAGACGCAGAAAGAGGAGCCCGAAGAGGCAAAGGATGATCAGGGCGATGCGGGCGAAGGTCCGGCGGAGGCGCTCCTGTTCTTCCGGGGACATGACCCCCCCCAAGCTGGATTCCAGGAGCTTGAAGCCGGAAAATCTTGGTTCATTCGGGCGCAGCATGGCCGCTCTCACTCATCCGGGTCATTAGCACGGTAACCAGGGCAATCGGTTGCCGGATTGGGAAAAAATCCGCGGGCTGGGCCACCATCACCTCGTCGTTGGCAAGGGACGGTCTCAGGGCCCGGCCTGATTCGAGTTTGCCTCCCTCATTCTCCAAAAGGCTGATAGGGCATGGGGTCACTTCTGGGTCGCCAGCCCAGACGGCGCAGGCAGTTGTCCACGCCCTGCACCAAAAGATGCATCAGGGGGCCCAGGGCCGCAGTGCTCAGGATCTCTATGCTGTGCACCTTGGTCAGGTTGTAGGAAAAAAGAGGCTGATAGCTCAGCATGAAGGCGCCGAGCTGCAACCCCACCTCTTGTAAAGCCAGGGCGGCCAGGCTGGCCAACGCCTGGAAACCCAGTTGCTGGAGGAGCAGGCCGCGGCGGGAATACCGGGCCACGGCCACCAGCACCAGGGACGCCCCCAAATGAAGCCCGAAAGGGGTGGTGGCATAACTATCCTGGAGGCAGCCCAACACCAGGCTCAATGCCAGGGCCAGAGGTAGGGACGGCCTCAGGCCCACGTAGAACAGCAGCAGGGCCAGCAGACGCAGGTGCACATAGGGGAATAACACCAGGGTCTGCACGTAAAAGAGGATCAGGCCCAGCAGGCTGAAAGCTATCAGAGGCGCAATCATGGTTCGGGAAAGGCCAGAGTGGCCACTTTCACCACCAGAACCTCTTCCAGGGTGGATAAATCGACGCTGGGAGTAACCTCGATCTCCTGAAAGACGCCGGGGTTTTTCTTGTTGGCCGCGGTGACCTTTCCAAAGACCAGACCTTTGGGATACAGGCCCACCAACCCGGAGGCCAGCACCAGGTCACCCACCTGCACGTCGGCGCTCTTGGGGACAAATTCCAGGGCGCAGCGGTTGCCGCCCTTGCCCTTGAGCATGCCCCGGATCCGGGTGCGCTGCACCATAGCATCGGCGCCGCTCTTGCGGTCCACGATGAGCATCACCTTGGAATACTCGGGGTAGACCCCCACAATGCGCCCCACAATGCCTTGGGGGGCCAGTACCGGCAGACCCTCCTTGACTCCCTGGGCCTTGCCCTGATTGATGATGGCGGAACGGGACCACAGGCTGGGGTCGTAGGCGATGACCCGGGCCCCGATGACGGGGAGGGCCACCTGCCGCTTCAGGTCCAGGAGGACTTCAAGGCGCGTCAGGGCCTGTTGGGCTTCCTGGAAGAGGACCTCCCGCTGCTTATACTCCTCCAGGTGCCCCTGTAATTCGGCATTTTGCCGCCGCACCCCCACCAGATAGAAATAGCCCAGCCAGAGTTGTTTGGCGCTGCGGCCCACGTACGAAAGCCCCTCCATACCGGGGGCGGTCATGGAGACGACCAGCCCCTGTAATTTGCTCAAGGCCGGCGAGCGCTTGAGGCTCAGGGAGAGGACAGAAAAGACCAGCAGCAGGGTCAGAACTAAAAGGAGCGGTATGCGGTAGCGACCTTTGGGGTGCACATCTAACCGCCTCAATCCACCATCACTTCTTTGAGGATGTTGAGATTATCCAGGGCCCGGCCGGAGCCCATAACCACGGTGGACAGAGGATCGTCGGCGATCTTGATGGGCAGGCCGGTTTCCTGGTGCAGCAGGGTATCCAGATTCTTCAGCAAGGCGCCGCCCCCGGTAAGATAGATGCCCCGGTCCACGATGTCCGCCGCCAGCTCCGGGGGAGTTTGCTCCAGGGCGCCCTTGACTGCGGCCACGATGGTATCGATCTGTTCCTGGATGGACTGGCGGATCTCGTCGGAATTGACACTGATGATTTTGGGGATGCCGGTGACCAGGTCCCGGCCTTTGACGTCCATGGACTCAATCTCACTCCCCGGATAAGCGTTGCCGATGGTGGTTTTGATGATCTCGGCGGTGCGCTCCCCGATGAGAAGATTGTAGGTCCGTTTGATATACTGCAAGATGGCCTCGTCCATCTTGTCGCCCCCCATCCGGACGGATTTGGCATAGACGATGCCCGCCAGGGAAATGACCGCGACTTCCGAGGTGCCGCCGCCGATGTCCACCACCATGTTGCAGATGGGCTCGGTGATGGGCAGCCCGGCGCCGATGGCCGCGGCCATGGGTTCTTCAATGAGATAGACTTCCCGGGCCCCGGCCGACTCCGCCGACTCCCGGACCGCCCGTTTCTCCACCGGGGTGATGCCCGACGGCACCGCGATGATGATCCGGGGGCGGATCAGGGAGCGCCGGTTGTGGACCTTGCGGATGAAGTGGCGCAGCATGGCCTCGGTAATTTCGAAATCGGCGATGACCCCGTCCTTCATGGGGCGGATGGCGACAATGTTCCCGGGGGTGCGGCCCAGCATCATCTTGGCGTCCCGGCCCACAGCCAGGACCCGGGTGCGGTGGTCCCGATCGTTCTTGCGGACCGCCACCACGGAGGGCTCGCTCAGGACAATGCCCTTGCCCTTAACATAGACCAGGGTGTTGGCGGTGCCCAGATCAATGGCCAGATCGTTGGAGAACCATCCTAAGATGGGATCAAGAAACATAAGTATAACTCCTTAGCATCTTGGAAACACCGCTGCCGGTGGGGGTGACGATGGCCGAGGGCTAAAAAAAGCGCCCGTTCCCCGAGCGCCATCGCCACGTGAGATGCCCCTCACTTATCTATTTTGCCTACTTAGTGAAAAATTTCAACCTAAAAATCCTTCCAAGGGGGCCGGAGCCCTCTCGACGGTCATATATTGCGTCCCTTTATACTAATGCCGGTAAAAGTTTTTGGTGGCAGTGAGGTGGCAGGCGTCTCGCCTGTGCATAAGGCAGTAGCCAACTGCTCTTGCCGATTAGCCAGGGGAAACAGGGAAATCCTTCTTGAAAATCAGGGGTTACCCTATAAATTAATGCTTGACAAAATAAATCCGATATTTATAATCAAGTCAGCGATGGGGGTAATCTCCGCGCTACTGACTTGGATTCCTCCCCGGTATTGGTCACACAATATCGGGCCGATTCCTCTCGGGGGTTGGCCTTTTGGTCAACCCCCGATCTTTTTTGAACCCCGAAGAATGAAGGAGTTTTCATGTCAAATCCACCTGGAATGGTACCTGAAAGAGTTATGGTATTTATTGATGCTATGAATCTTTACGAAAGTTTGAAAGCACTTAATGTCAATACCAATATTGATTTCCATAAATTATCCTGCAAACTTTCTTGTCTTCACCGGCGGCTAATTCGTGTACATGTTTATACCGGCATCTACGATCAAACCAGAGAGCCGGATAAATATGCGGCTCAGATGAGATTTTTTAACCAGGTTCAGCGTATGCCATTTGTTACTCTCAAAACGCGTCCCCTTATTTTTAGAAGGGGAGGTTATATTCAAAAAGGGGTAGACACATTGATTGCGACAGATATGGTTTCAATGGCCTTTTTAAATCATTATGACTTATCTATCCTTGTGTCTGGTGATGGAGACCTTGCTCCAGCTGTAGATGCCGTAAAGGCCGCTGGGAAGCAGATTATCGCTGCAATGTTTAATCGTAGTCGTTCAAATGCCGTAGCTAGCAGTGCCGATCAAGAAATCCGATTGGATGCTGGTTTTTTCGTAGACTGTTATTAATTTTCTCTTGCATAAAAATATATGGCGGTCTCCGGGCCGCTTTTTAATTCCCCAAACTAGCCAATAGATTCCTACATTCATATCTGAATGCAGAACCTCTTCATTCCTAGATTTATCCCTCCGATATTTTCAAACTGATACACTACCAATCTAGGAGATACCTTGACAAAGGCGGATTAAAATGATTTATATCATGTTTGGAATAAGTTCCGGGAATAAGGATGAGTAAATGTCAAAACGCACCTATCAACCCAGTAATTTGCGCCGGGCCCGCACCCACGGGTTTTTGGAACGGATGAGCAACCGGGGCGGGCGCCGGATTTTGAAGCGTCGCCGGGCCAGAGGCCGTAAACGCCTTTCCGTCTGAGAGGTGGGGAGCCTTGAAGCCTCATCCCTGATGCCAACTGCCGGTGCTCTGCCCCTGTCCTGAAACCAACCCCAAAGGGACCGCCCGTTTCACCAAGGCGGCGCGGCTCCGCCATCGCCAAGACTATCTGCGGGCGCAGGCCCAGGGCAAGCGGCTCCACACCCGCCATTTCGGCGTGGTCCTGGCGCCCATGGCCCAGGGCCATCCCCGGCTGGGGCTGGTGGTGACCCGGCGCCTGGGAAAAGCGGTACAGCGGAATCGCGTCAAACGTTTGCTCCGGGAGTTTTTTCGCCGCCACCAAACCGGATTGCCCGCTTTTGACCTGGTGATCATGGCCAAAAAAGGGGCTCCGGCTTTAGGTTATCATCAGGTCGAAGAGGAGTTGGGCCGGCTGCTGCTCTCCCGGGCCCGGCAGAGAACCCATGACTAACGTGGCCCTGCTGATTATCCGCGCCTATCAGGCGCTGATTTCGCCTTTGTTTCCCAGTTGCTGCCGGTTTGCGCCGACGTGTTCTCAGTATGCCGCCGAGGCCCTGAGCCGTCACGGCGTCTGCCGCGGCCTGGGGTTAACCCTCCGGCGCCTGGCTCGCTGCCATCCCTTTAACCCCGGGGGGTGGGACCCGGTACCTTAGGAGTTTTTTATGGAAAGACGGGCCTTGATTGCCCTGGTCTTAAGTTTCGTGGTGTTCATGGCGTTCATGTATTACGGGGAAGCGACCAAACGCCCCGCAACGCCTTCTCCTGCCACCAAAACAGCCGGGGCGCCGCCCGCGGCCACGGCCCCGGC
>JAGVPN010000481.1 GCA_020052215.1 Syntrophobacterales bacterium | reverse complement strand
CCTGGCTTTTATTGACTTTATGGTGCTCCAGGACCTCGTAGCGGGCGTTGCGCTTCTGGCGGGTGACGAAGAAGATTTTCTGGGCGGTGAGTTGCGCATACCAGGCATAGTCGGTATAGCCCAGGTCCTCAACGACAATCGAGCCTTTGGGCAGGCTGAGGCTGCGGGCCTTCTTGATGTCAGGCTCCCGGGCCGGAGAAACGGCGACAAAGGCCGGCAGATAGCCGTCATGGTCCAAGAGGGTATGCAGCTTGATGCCCCCTTTGGTGCGGCGAAAGGAAGCCCAGGGATAGAGGGCAAGGCAGAGGCTCACTACCGTGGCGTCCAGACTGAACAGCTTGTTTTTGAACTTAAATTTGTGCTTTGGGGTCAGAGGCTGGCAGCGCCGGTACATCAAGCTAAACAGCGCCTCATAGAAGGAGGCGGGGCGTTGGTGGTTGGCTTCGGCAAAGGTAGAGCGGGGCACCGGCTTGACCCCCAGGTGATAGAGGCTCTTGACGCGAGCTTTCAGGCTGGAGACGGCGTCCCGCAGACTGACTCGGGCCGTGAGTTGCATGGAAAGTAGGTGCACCAACTGACTCCACCGGGTAAAAGATCGGGCCTTCCGGCCGGTGCCATGCTCGGCTTCCAACTTGGCAAAATGATGTCTCGGGATAAGTTTTAGCATCTGATGGAAGATTGTGTTACAATGGGCCATAGTCCGAAATCTCCTTTCTGTTTAGTGAGTTATGGCTAACCCATTCTAACAGATTCCGGGAGTTTTCGGACTTTTTTTAATCTGTTAACCGGACAGCACTGTTCCAGTACCCTCAAGGAGATGATCAAGCGTGTTATCTTTTCTGTTTCCATGGACGATCTCCAGTATCACCTTTCCTCTGTCCTCTGGGAGAACATCGAGGGCCAGGCCCTCCGGCTGGTATCTACGGACGGCCACCGGCTCACCTTAACCGAACACTCCTTTCCTTTCGCGGGCTTGTTGTTGGGAGAGGGCGGAATCCTGGTACCACGAAAGGGGATGACGGAGCTTCTGCGGTTCATGGAGGGCTGCGAAACCGTCAGCCTGGCGGTACAAAACCAGGCCTTGATCGCCAAGGCTGGGAACAAGACCTTGACCATCCGGCTCCTCGACAAGCGGTTCCCGGAGTATCGCCGGATCATCCCCCCATGGTTCACGGTCAAGTGGACGTTTAACCGGGAAGAAATGTTCCGGACCCTCAAGCGTCTGGCCTTGGTAAACACCGAGAAGTTTAAGGGCGTGGTCTTCACGCCCCAGGGTGATCATGTAACCCTGCAATCGGAAAACCCGGATATCGGCGACGGCCTGGAGATTGTCTCCTGGACCTGCGAGACAGCCGAACCCCCGGCCCCTGCTAAGGAGGCCGAGGAAGAGGAAGGCGGGGAGGAAGAGGAAACCCCTCCACAGGAACAGGAAGCGGAACAGCCCCCGGACCTTTCGGCCTTTGGCTTTAATATCCGGTTTCTCCTGGACCCTCTGGCGGCCATGACCGCCGAAACCGTGGAGATGGAAGGCAACTTTTTCAACCGCCCTTTCCGGATCAGGGCGGTGGGCGACCCCTCTTTCTTCTCAGTAGTGATGCCTATGGGGTTGTGACATGAAAACCCTCTTGTGGGTCTTTTGGCCCTTAAAAAGAGGCGTGTCTTGGAAAGACCGGCTGAAGGCAGTCGGTCTTTTTCTTTTATTGATCGGCGGCTGGGCCTCGATCTACATCGGCGCCTACTTAATCGACGGCAAATAATACCCCAAGGGTAAGGAGGAATATTTATGGCGATCAAAGGTTTGATTCCCCAGCTCGCAGAGAGAGGGAAAGTCAAGATCGGCGAGAAAGGGGAGATGAAAACGTCCCAGGGCGGCAAGCAGTTTGCACAGCCAAAGAAACTCGACCATTTCGTTATCACCACCATGCAACGGGACCAGGCCGGGCGACTCATGCCCGACGCCGAACTCACCAAGAGGTACTTGGAAAAGCAGGGGGCGACCAAACTCACAGAGATCCCGGTGCTCCTGCTCTATGACGACATAGATTTGAATTTCCTGACCCGGTATTCGTGCTATGTCGGTAACCGCTGTTGGTGCTCCGGGGATGGCGAAGAGGCCTCCCGGCTTACCGGCGATAACGGGAAATACGCCGCAGTATCCTGCCCCTGCGAACGCCAGGACCCGCTTTACCAGGGGAAAGAAAAGTGCAAGACCCTGGGGACGCTCCAGGTCCTCTTGCAGGGCGTGGACCGGGTGGGCGGCGTCTGGAAGTTCCGGACCACCTCCTGGAACACCGTAAATGCCATCCTTTCATCCCTGGCTCTGATCAAGACCATTACGGGCGGGCCCCTGGCCGGGATTCCCCTTTACATGGTTTTGAGTCCCAAGACGGTCACGATTCCCACCACCGGCCAGAGCATGGTGGTCTATGTGGTTTCTCTGGAATATCGGGGCCCGGAAGAGCAGTTGGCCCAGATCGGCTACGAAATCGCCAAGCGCCGGATTGAGCATCAGATACGCATGGGGACGGTAGAAACCCAGGCCCGGCGGCTCCTGGTGGCCCCGCATGAAGAAACCATCCAGGACCAGCAGGAAACGGCGGAAGAGTTCTACCCCGAGGGCGTGGTGGTTGAAACGGCCTCACCAGAGCCCCGTCACGGCAAGAAAAAGGCCCCAGAACCCCAATCATCACCCGCCCCGGACCCGGAACTACAAGCAGTTGCGGCGACACAAAGCCAGGCCCCCGGAAACGGCGGGGAGCAGGAGGCCCCGGAACCGGAACAGGTCACCGAAATGATCGGTGGGGTGAAGGTTACTCTGGAACCCAATGAGATCCCCACGGCGCCTCCTCCCCAACCCAAAGGAAACGCTGAACAGGCCGCTCGTAAGTCTCTATTTTAACCTATACGCTTATTGCCATTGCTCCGAAAATAAGCTATAATTAGCTAAATTAATTAGCTAAATGGAGCAATTATTGTGCAACAAGAAAACTTGAGTCTCCT
>JAGVPN010000172.1 GCA_020052215.1 Syntrophobacterales bacterium | reverse complement strand
CGCGGCCGCAACCCCAGCCGCGCCCGCAACCCCAGGTGCAGCCCCGGCCTCAACCCCAACCGCGGCCACAGCCCCAGGCGGCGCCGAGGCCACAACCGCAAAAAAAGGAAGAGAAAAAGAAGCAGCCGCCCCAACAACCATAATCACCGCGACGCCATCCGACGTCGGCTAACCCCAGGTCCTGCCCCATACCGGGCGGGGCCTGGGCCTGATTGCGCCCCGGTGAGGGCCGCCGCATTGAACCCGGCTCCCGGCGGAGCCGTGGCCATTTTTCCCGAAAGGAGGACATATGCCCCACATCGAAGCCATCCGCGCCCAAGAAATCCTGGACTCCCGGGGCCAGCCCACCGTGCTGGCCGAAGTTTTGCTGGACAACGGCCTGTGCACCCAGGCCATGGTGCCCTCGGGGGCCTCCACCGGCGAGAACGAGGCCCTGGAACTACGGGACGGCGGCCCCCGCTACCTGGGTAAAGGCGTGCTCAAGGCCGTCAGCCACGTTCAGGAGGTCATCCAGCCGGCCCTAAAAGGTGTCAACCCCCTGGAGCAGGCCCGGATCGATCAGACCATGTGCCGGCTGGACGGCACCCCCACCAAGAGCAAGCTGGGGGCCAACGCCATCCTGGCGGTCTCCATGGCGGTGGCCCGGGCCGGGGCCGCGGTCTGTGGGCTGCCCCTGTACCGTTATCTCGGGGGCGCCGGGGCCGCCTCTCTCCCCATGCCCATGCTAAACGTCATTAACGGCGGGGCCCATGCAGGGAACAACCTGGATATTCAAGAGTTTATGATTATGCCGGTGGGCGGCCCCTCCTTCAAGGAAGCCCTGCGGATCGCCGCGGAGGTGTTCCAAAACCTGAAAAAGGTCCTGGCCTCCCGGAAGCTGGGCACGGGCGTGGGGGACGAAGGCGGCTTCGCCCCGGATTTGCCCTCCCATGAGGCCGCCCTGGACCTGATCGTGGCGGCGATTGAACAGGCGGGGTATCGCCCCGGGGAAGACGTGGTCCTGGCCCTGGACCCGGCGGCCTCGGAGTTTTTCGACCAGGCCGCCGGGGAATACGTCTTCAAAAAGGGCGATGGTTCCCGGCGCAATGCGGCGGCTATGACCGAGTACTACCGGGGACTGGCCGCCCGGTACCCCATCGTCTCCATCGAAGACGGCCTGGGCGAAGACGACTGGGACGGCTGGGTGCACCTCACCAAGGAATTGGGCGGCCAGCTGCAACTGGTGGGGGACGATATTTTCGTCACCAATATCAAGTATTTAAAGCGCGGCATCGAGGTGGGCGCGGCCAACGCCATCCTCATTAAACTCAACCAGATCGGCACCGTCACCGAGACCCTGGACGCCATCGGCCTGGCCCGCCGCCATGGCTATCGCGCCGTTATTTCCCACCGCTCCGGGGAGACCGAGGACACTTTTATCGCCGACCTGGCGGTGGCCACCGGCGTCGGGCAGATCAAAACCGGGTCCGTGTCCCGGTCCGAACGCATCGCCAAGTATAACCGCCTCCTGGTCATCGAAGCCGAGTTGGGGGCGGCGGCCCGGTTTCGGGAAGACCCGTACTGGCTGAAACGGAGCTAAACCACCATGGCCGTTTGGGGCCACCCCCAATCATGAAATTCCTTGTAGGGGCGATGAGCGCACCGCCCCTACGGGCCGGCATCACCGCCACCGCAATACTAACCCTGATCGGGAAAGAAGCCGATTTACCTCCGGACCCTAACAAAGTTTTCGGGGTGGGAGTGAACATTCTTTAATCATGAAATAACCTGCGGTTAACGGAACAATCACGGCCAACAAAAAAGCAGTTTTTATTAACCGCAGGTTTACATTTTGTGGTCGTACCAGTCGTTTTTATTTTTGACATTTTTTGGGAGTAATGTTATCGTGCCTTAACTTTTGTGATAACTAAGCCTGCATCAAAAGGGGGGGAAATGGTGCGGCGTATGTGGGGCAATAGCCTGATGGTCATGGCGCTGGCGGCGTTGGTGTTGCTGCCGGGAAGGGTGCAGGGGGCGGAGTTCGACGTCAGCAAGTTCAACCAGGAAGTGGGACTGCGCTTCGCTTATGGGAAAAACACCAAGAGGGCCTCAGTCCACCTTTACAGCTTACTGCCCCGCTGGGGCATCTTTCTCGTCCCCCCGGGCAAACAATGGGGCCCCTTCGGAGCCTCGTTTGTGGTGGAAGGCATCGTCAGCCTCGCCGGGGCCGATGAGATCGGCTTTGAAGTGGGCTTCACCCCCATGGCGAAGCTTAGCTGCCTCATCTTTCCCTCCGTCCTGGCCTATATCGAAGGGGGCGCCGGGCTCATCAGCGAGAGTATAAACAGCCCGGCTTTGGCCCATGCTTTCAACTTTACCCCCCAGGTGGGAGGCGGCGTCGACATCGCCCTGACCCCCCAACTGGCCCTGTCGGTGGCTTACCGGTTCCGTCATTCTTCCAATGCAGGCATCTACAAGGAAAACCCAGCCTTTAACGTCAACTTTTTTCAGGCCGGCCTGAACTACTACTATTAGAACCACGTCCCATAAGGCGCGGTGAAGAATCTCCGGGTTTTTCACCAGGTCTCATACCGAGTTGCAATCAAAAGGTAATTATTGGTAGCCGCAGGCTTTAGCCTGCGCCTGCACAGGCTGGAAAGCCTGTGCTACCATTTGAGTGCG
>JAGVPN010000007.1 GCA_020052215.1 Syntrophobacterales bacterium | reverse complement strand
GGAAGCCAGCCGCCTCCTCCTTGGTGATAATTCCCTTTTGGACCGCCATCATAATGGCGTCGGGGTTGGCCGGGACCGTCACGCCGCTCAGTTCGTAAAGCTCTTGCTTGAGGAAGTGCCAGCCGGTCTGCCGGCCTTCGTTCTTCTTGTCGATGATCGGTTCCCGCTCCAGGTCCTGGAAGCCCACGCTGGTCGCCTTGAGGAAGCCGCCCAGGTAGAGCCGATAAATCGTGTCCGCAAAAGCATATTCCTCGGCGGTGGCAAACTGGATTTGGAAGACCAGGGCGTCATCGGTGACCTTGACGCTTACCGCCTTGCCGATGGGAGGCATCGAATAATTGTGCCCCCAGAGGAAAACCGGGTTTTTCTTGTAGTTCTTCAGATCCCACCCGGCCGGTTCGATGATATCGCCGTAGCGATCCACCGCGGCAGTGGAACCGATGAACTCCAGGATTCGGTACTCGGCGTTGCCGACCTGCCGGACTTGAAAATCTAAAGCCTTATGAATCAATTGCATCGCCATCCTCCTTTTCGTAGACCGGGGCCTGCCATTCCACCGAGCCCGGGGCCTTTTTGTGGTGCTCGGCAAAGACCAGGAAGAATTCCCCGGTTTCCCGGTCCACGCCACTGTTCACCAGGTGGTAATTCTCCGGAATGCCGTTCGAGGTCAGCCGGGCCGCAAAGTCATGGCTACCGGTGACTCTGGCGCCGACACGAACCAGCATCTCCAAAACCCTTGGCGAAAACTTGACGCCCAGCTTCGTGGCCATGGCCTCAATCCTTCTCCAAAACGGGAATACCCACACACCGGCAGTTGATCACTTCTTCCGCCACGCCGGCCGGGTCACAGGGGTAAGCGCAGCCATTGGGGAAAAGCTCGCCCCGCTTTATCGGCCCCAGGGACGCATTGAGCGTATGGGTTTCCCGCACCTCCCCGTCCCCGGCGGTGCCCCATTCGATTTTCTCTACCTTCAACTGGTCCATGGCCGCATCCCGGGCCGCCCCCATGGACTGGCCCGTTTCCGTGCGGGCAATGGTGAGGCTCCGGGCCTCGGTAAAATTAAATGTGTCCCGTACCCGCTGCTGCAACTCGCTCACGGACTCCGTATTCGCCAACCCCTCCGAGAGCGTTTTCCGAAGCATCTCCCGGGTGAGGTCATTGATCTCCACCACCTTGATTAGCTTCGTCTTGAGCATCTCAAGGGCGGCGCTGTCCTGGATGACGAAATCGCTCGGGTCGACTCCCAGCTCGGCATAAAGGGCCTGCCCCGCTTCCTGGCCGATGTTCAGGTAGAGGGACCAGGCCACCTTTTTCAATTTGGCGTTGGCCTCATTCAGATTGAACAGGAGGTCGTCGGGATCAATCTTTTTGGTATTGTTGATATGGTTAAATAGGGCCTTGCCGCCCAGCTTGTCGGCCAGGAGCTGCAACTGGAGCTTGCGCTGCTCGAAGAAATAGCGCTTGATCTTGCTCTGAAACTTCTCCTCCAGGGCGGTGCGCAGCTTGTTGTAATGCTGCCAGTAGCTCTTGGCGTCACGCGTAGCCGGGGCCGGGAGTTGGAGAGAGGCGGCGCGAGAAGGGGGTAACTCGGCCGCCTTCTCCGGTGGTGCGGGTGCGGTGGCAGGCGGCGCCGGCGGAGTAGCAGTTCCCACCGGCACCATGTTGAACGGCAGATAACCGGTGTCTCCACCCTCGATCTTGGGGAAGCCGAGCCCCAGGGTTTCGTTGATGGTGTTAAAAGGCACGCCCATGCCCCAAAACTTCTGACTGGTTTCCAGGAGGGTTGCCAGGTCCTCCTTCAGGGCGTCGATGGCGGTGCGGTCGAACTCGGCCCAGATCTCCGTTCCGGAAAGTTTCGAGAGAAACTGGGACCAGACGATGTTCTCAAAGAGCAACATCTTGGGGAGCAAGGTCTTGGTCCAGAAGACCTTGTCCATGGTCTTGGCGGTGGCGAAATTGATCTGTTCGTAAAGCCCCAGCTCGCTTTTGGGGACTTTATAGACCGCCATGACCTCTTCACGGTTGTATTTGCGGCCCTCCAGGAAATCCATGTCCTTTTGAGAGAGGCCGGCTTCCTTGTATTTGAGGCCACCTTCCAAAAGACCAATCTGGTGAGCCTTGGAGACTCCCTGGTGCCGGTCATTAAACTGTGCCAGGATTCGGTCGAATTCATCCGGGCTCAGGTTTTCATCAGTCTCCAGATATCCCCGAAGTTGGGCCCCATTGCGAAAAAAATTGGCGTTGTATTGGGCGGCCCAAAAGTCCTGATCAACCCCCAGCTTGGCCGCCTGGAGCGGGGAGAGGCCGCGGTAATCATCGTCCGGGTTGAAGTAGCGAAAGAACAGGACCTCGTGAGGTTCCAGGGGGATTCGCTTCGTACCTCTAGTATAAACCCAGCCCCTTATCAGGCCGGAGCCTTCATCAACGACATGCTGGAACCGGCTGGGATGGAAGGTCCAAATCTCCCTGGGAACTTCGGTGATGTTGCCCCGATCCAGGATATAAAAGGCCTCCCCGGTGATCCCCAGGAAAACATAGGTGGCTTCGGTGAGCTGAGCCCCGGACATCATGGGGTTTGGGGTCTCCATGACCTGGACCAGGGGGCCGGATTCCACGATTTTTTTGTTCTTGCGGCTGCCGGCACAAAACAGGAGGGGGACGCCGGCGATGTTCTGGGCGATGGCGTTGACGCAGGCATGGACCCAGACGTGCTGTTTGTAAGGGTGCGTGACCCCGCCAAACGGCGAGTTCCAGCCACTGAAGGTCTGGGCGAAGAAAAGGCGGTCTACCTCGGGGAAAGAGGGGCCACCGGACAGAGGAACGTCAGGTGCCTGGCGCCCCACCGCGAAGCCGCCTAATCGTTGCGCATAAGTGAACCCCCTGCGAATGAGTCCCAAAGCACCACCCTGATATGGAGTGTTAAGCTATCTGGGCCCATTATCCGGGGGGCTGGAAATTCCGACAAGGTGGCAAAATGGGGGTAAAATAGGGGCATTTTGGATTAGGACGATCTTTTAGAGGGCTTCGGGGCGAGGCTATGGAAGATTTGGTAGAGCATCTGATTCGTAATCACAAGAGAGGTCCCGTCTTTTCGGGGCCTCTTTGCTTCTGTTCGCATTTTGTTCGCAAATCATATCCAGTCGGCGGTAATGAATGCACTGAAGAAGGTTGGCGCCGGCCAGGGTGGAGCGTTTCACCACGGCAAGACCTATATAGAAGCATTTACGGACTTGCCGGTTGACACTGAATATCAGGTCCCGCGTTCAGGTGCGACCAATAAGTGAACTTTCCGGGGATTCTGCCCCTTCCAGGCATGGTTGTCCACCATGTGACCGAAAACATGTCTCGGTATGAGTTGTAGTAATTGATACATGAGTGTGCTACAATATATCATAAGTCCCATAACTCCTTTCAATGTTTAGGTTTTTGGCGAACCAATTATAGTATTGATTGGCTGTGATGGGCTGTTTTACTTGCTATCCCAATCGCGAAAAGCCATGGCAGATTCCTTGACCCCTGCTCAGCGAAGCGACCACATGAGAAGGATAGGGAGCAGTGATACCTCACCTGAGCTTCTGGTTCGGAAAGGTCTCCATGCCCTTGGGTATCGGTTTCAAATTACCAGTAAGAATTTACCTGGTAAGCCAGACCTCGTGTTTAGCCGGCGACGGAAGGTTATCTTTGTTCATGGCTGCTTCTGGCACTCTCATCAAGATTGTCCTATTGCCCATCTGCCTAAAACCCGTCCAGAATACTGGCAGAATAAGTTCGAAGTGAATATGGCCCGTGACCAACGCAACGCAGCTGAACTTAATTCACTGGGCTGGAGTGTGATGGTAGTGTGGGAATGTGAAACTACAAAAATGCCAGAATTATTGGGGAGGCTTACGGATTTCCTCGGGCCGACTCAATATAGCACTCTGTCAAAAAAGGTATTATGCAATGACTATTAATAATAAATCAAATAACAATGAACATGACCCAACATTAGATGGATTAAAATTCGAAGTGAGTTCAGGACTAAAGCGTGTTCTTGGGCGTGAACTTATTACAGATGAAGAAGTAGCAATTTTTGAGTTGGTAAAAAATTCATTTGATGCGGCTGCTTCACGAGTAGATATCCACTTCTCGGAAAATTCGATATGGATTATAGATAATGGTTGTGGAATGTCCTATGATGATCTGAATAATAAATGGTTATACGTGGCCTATTCGGCAAAACGTAATACTTCTGGATTTCGCGACATAGTTGCTG
>JAGVPN010000021.1 GCA_020052215.1 Syntrophobacterales bacterium | reverse complement strand
GAACCGGCACCCTATCAAGCTATGATCGAAACGGTTAAAAGCAAAAAGTGCTTACACAAGATATAGTGGTAACTGGAGTCAATTGAATACCCCCAAAAACTTTTTTTGTCATTCTGAGCGCAGCGAAGAATCTCGCTTTTAAACGTTCATGAACCACAAAGGATTCACCCCCGAGAATGAAAATCCCCCTACCCCCCTTTTTCAAACTAACCTTTACCCACAAGTCAGGAAGAAGTTGATTTAGGGTAGTCCAGCATGGCGGCCACGGGCCGCCCGATAAAATCCAAATGATAAACCATCGGTAGGCCTAGTCTCCGGGTGCGATGCGGCCATAAGCTCATGGTGCGTAGGACGCACCCTACACAAAACTTTTCGTAACAGCAGCCTTTGGTGGCACAGGCTTTCTAGCCTGTGCGGGATTTTTGGCACAGCCTGGAAAGGCTGTGCCACCAATAGAAAACTTGTGGGTAAATTACTTGTTAGATGGCAGCTTGGTATAAGACAGGTTTTGCAACAGGTTCTATCGTTGCGTCCCAGATAAATCTTGCAACACTAGTCCCTATTCTTGGGGAGATTTTCGGTAGGGGCGGTGAGCGCACCGCCTTTAGAACGGCCTCCGGCAGGGGGCCGGAATTTGAAAGATACTTCCGGGACGCGACCCTAGCAATGTCCCTCAGAGGAAAAGTCTAATTGCTCCAGTAACTTCACCCCAACCCCGCAAGGATCGGATCCCGGCCCCAGGTATTCTATGCGCACTACCATCCCCTGGACGCTGAGATAGCTGAGATCTTGAGAACCTGTCTTGATGGGGGCAACGTCTATATTGAAATTGAGAATGTCTCCGACGTCCATCCACAAGCGGCTCTTACAGGTGAAATAAAAGCCTTGCAAACTGATATCCTTTTGAACCCCCTTCATCGACCAAGCAGTCCCCCATCCCTTAATCGGCAAATGGTATTCCATGGGCGAGGCAGTTTCAAGGCGGGGATATTTTCGCTTCTCCATGTCAATCTCTCCTCAGGACTTTAAACCGGGAATATGCAGCAGTCTTAGCCGCATCTGCCCCAAACCGGCGTTTGGGGACTACTCCCATAAAAAAAAAGCCAAACTATTCTTGAAGGCCTTCTCTATTTATTGGAGGCAACCATAGCCGCATATTTTAAAAATATCAAGTTTTTTTAATGCTGATGCTTGGCGATTGTGAGCCGGTATCATCGCGTGCCTGTCTGTCAAACCTAAGCCAGCGCTGCTTCGCAGCAGTACACTTAAGGAAAGGCGGAGGCGGCAGGCGCATACCGTCTCCGGGCGAGGCAAGAATTGTTGGCCCCTACTTTTGTCAGGCGGTTTATCAGACAGGTGGCGGGCCGTTTTACCCCCTCGCCCTAGGCTGAGCATTACCCACAAGTCAGGAAGAAGTTGATTTAGGGTAGGCCAGCATGGCGGCCACGGGCCGCCCGATAAAATCCAAACGATAAACCGCCGGTAGGCCTGGTCTCCGGGTGCAATGCGGCCATAAGCTCAGGGTGCGTAAGACGCACCCTTGCAAAACTTTTCTTAACATCGGCCTTTGGTGGCACAGGCTTTCTAGTGTAGTTGCATAAATAACCGCTCGGTAAAACAAGCATTGCAGCCATAACCGGGTATTTAAAGTCCCCCTTTTTTAAAGGGGGATTTAGGGGGATTATCAAGCGGTTATGTAATCCCCCCTCACCCCCCTTTAGAAAAGGGGGGAATTTTTTCCCATCTAAATATGCATTAGATTAAAGCAATCAACCACCAGGGAGGTAACCGCCTGATCATTGGAAGAGGTGGCAGGGTAAAACCCCTGCTTCAGCCTGGGCTGGTTCGCCGGGTGCAGTCGGTAGAGTTCCCATCCAGAAAGGCGTGGTTTTAGGTTGCCGGAAACCCGGGACAAGGTCTCATATCATATCACCCAAACTTTACTGATGCAGAATCGGTGAAACTGATTTAAAGTAAAAATATCCAAAGGTTGTTGCGCCCGCCACCGCCAGGACTCTTCAAGTCTGAACGGCGACCTCCCTCTTATCCTGGCGCCTGGGTAATTACCCGGGGGGCCAGGCTTAACTTTGCCGACCAAACCTCCGATATAATTAAACAAAAATTATGGTGACCTTATGGTGACCTTATGGTGCGCTTTTTCAGAAGCCTGCGTTTTCGCCTGATTATCCTGGTCGTTGCGGCCCTGCTGCCGGCCCTGGGGGCGATTGTTTATCACGCCATGGAGGATCGCCGGGAGGCTACTGCGGCGGCTGAAAATCAACTCCGGCACCTGGTGACCATGGTGGTCCGGGAACAGGCGCAGAAGACCATGGCGGCGCGGCACCTGCTCATGGGTCTGGCCCAGGCTCCGGCGGTGCGCCAGCAGGACGCCGAAGCTTGTTCCGCCCTGTTCGCCCGGCTGATTTCCGAGCCCTCGCTATTTATCAACATCGGCGCGGTTGACCGCGACGGCAATATCTTCGCCAGTGGCGTGGCCATGCCGGGGCCGCTCAACGCCAGGCACCTGCGATATTTTCAGAAAGCCCTGGAAACGCGGGACTTTGCGGTGGGCAATTTACAATTTGACCGGATTGTCCTGCAGCCCGTCCTCATCTTCGGCTATCCGGTGCTGGATACGGCCGGAGAGGTGCAGACGGTGCTCTATGCCTCGGTCCACCTGCACTGGCTCAGCCACCTGGCGGCCCAGGCCCAAATGCCGGCCGGCTCCGTCCTCATCATTATCGACGACCAGGGCACCATCATGGCGAAATATCCGGAACCGGGAAAATGGGCCGGAAAGAGTCTGCCGCCGGGGGGGCTCATCGACCTCATCCGGAAACACGGCCAGGGGATGGCGGAAGCTCTAGGCATGGACGGCGTGCCCCGGCTGTATGCCTTTATGCCCCTGGAGCGCGACCCTCAGCTGGGATTTGTCTTCGCCGGGATTCCCACCCGGGTGGTGTATGCCGCGGCCGACCAGGCTCTGCGGCGCAATCTGGCGGTCTTGGGCGGGGTCCTGCTCCTGGCCCTGGGATTCGCCTGGGGCTTCGGGCGCCTGTTTATCATGCGCCGCATCAATCCCCTGATGCGGGCCACGGCGCGCATCAGGGGATTG
>JAGVPN010000307.1 GCA_020052215.1 Syntrophobacterales bacterium | reverse complement strand
TCAACAAGATTATACCTCTGGGCAATTTGAGAAGTGTCCATGCATTAACTGTAGCACATGACGCGAAATTGTAACAGTAAATTATTTACAGTCTCTAAGCTGTTGAAACCCCGGCTTTTTTGTTATCCTGAGCGCTACGCAGGATCTCATCTACCTGAAAATGCGAGATTCTGCGCGGCGATCAGAATGACAAGCTGGAGAAATTGTAGTTTTTCAACCCCTTGATAGACAAAAGGGCAGATGCCCCCAGACCCTGCCGCCACCCTTAGGTCAATGTCAGGAGATGATCGAACATGAAGTGGAAGATTCTGGAAAAAGGGGGTTTTATCGGCAGCATTTTAGAGGCGATACCTCTGCCCATACTTGTGGTGGACGAAGATGTGCGGATTTTCTGGTACAACCAGAGCGCCGCGCCTCTCCTGGGTTTGGAACCGGACCTGGTCTTCCTCAAGCGCGGCGGGGAGGTTTTACATTGTTTGCATGCCGTAGAATCAACCGAAGGGTGCGGACGCACGGAATTCTGCAAGGATTGCCCGATAAGAAACTCCGTGCAGCAATCCATTAACGGTCAACGCGTGGTGCGGAAACAGAATAAGATGAGAATGGTGGAAAAAGACCGGGTGGTGGAGATGAATCTGCTGGTTACCACTGCGCCCTTTGCCTATCAGGATGAATCGCTGGTTCTACTTATCCTGGAAGACATCAGCGAGTTAATGGAACTTAAAGGCATTGTGCCCATTTGCGCTTACTGCAAAAGAATCCGGGATGACGAGGCCTTTTGGCAGAGTGTCGAAAATTATTTTAAGGTGCATCTGAACCTGAATTTTTCTCATGGGGTCTGCCCGGATTGTGCAAAAAAGTTATACCCGGACCTTCATGAATAAACGCTAATGCGAATGGGCTCAAAGTCTAGTAGGGTGCGTTTTACGCACCACTGACGGGCAGGACTTCCGCCATCCACAATTTTCCCCCCGCTCCGGTTTATCGGTGCGGCTCGCCCGGGGCTGAGAAACAGAGGGCGCTTTGGTCATGGTGACTGCGGCAATCCAAAAAGAGCTTGAAATCCTGGCGGACCCCGGCCAGGCGGCGATTCTCCAGCGATTCTTTAAAACCGGGCCGGGAGAGTAAGGCGAGGGCGACCGGTTCCGGGGCATTCGCGTTCCCGTCTTGAGAAAAATGGCCAGGAAATATCGCCACCTCCGTCCGGCGGAGGCTGGACTACTGCTCCAATCCGGCTGCCATGAAGACCGGTTGCTGGCCCTGCTGATCCTGATTCAGCGCTATTATCCAGGCGACCTCGCCCTCCGGCGGGAAATTCACCGCCTCTATCTGGAACACCGCAGTTTTGTCAACAACTGGGACCTGGTGGACGCCTCGGCCCCCCACCTGGTGGGCCATTACCTGCGGGAACGTGCTAAAGATCCTTTGACCCGACTGGCCGCCTCCCGGGTTTTGTGGGAGCGGCGCATGGCCATCATCGCCACCTTTGACTTCATCAAGCAGGGGGACTACGACGAGACCCTCAGAATCGCCCGCCTGCTGTTGGGGGACCCGGAAGACTTGATTCACAAGGCGGTGGGCTGGATGCTGCGGGAGGTGGGGAAGCGGGAGGTGGAGGTGGCGGAAGCCTTCTTGCAGGCGCATTACCGCCAGATGCCCCGCACCATGCTGCGCTACGCCATCGAGAGGTTTCCCCAGGCCAGGAGACAGGCTTATTTGAAAGGTACCGCCTCCGGCCTGGTTTGAAAGTCGCAGATGGCAAGGCTTACCAGACCCCAGGTCCAGCCCTGGAAGCGGGGGAATCCTCGGGGATAACGCCCGGGCCCGGGGCGTCAGGCGCACCCTCAAGGCCTCATTTCCGGCCCTTTAATACCAAGTTGCCGTCAAACAAGTAATAATTAGAATTGTAGGGGCGGTTCGCGAACCGCCCCTACGGAGGTTGCGATCATAAAGCCAGAATTACCTCTATGACGGCAACTTGGTATAAGCGAAGCGCTGCCAGTCGGCGCTGCGGTTCCGATCCTGGCCGGGGATTTTGCCTATCTCAGGCCGCTGACGGTGAAGCCCTGGGGCCCGATGTTCAACTGCACCCCCGCCTGCGTGGCATACAGGTTGATGATGACGCCGCTCTGGTTCTGCATCCTCAGGCCGGCCACGCCTCCGGCCAGGGTGACGCCCGCGCCGAGGGCCGCATAATTGCCGGCAAACTGCGAGAGGCTGTCCATGTTATAGACATTGCCCACGGCGCTGATGGACGAAACTCCCACGCTGCCCACGCTAAGGCCGTCAATCTTGAAGAGGTGGGTCTTGCCTTTGAACCGGAGGACGCCGCTGCCCCAACTGGCGCCCACGCCCGCCGCCACGGAAGTCATGTCAATGGATACGGACCCAACCGCGTAATACGGTCCCTGGGCGACGCCCGGGGTGACCACCAGCAGGAGAAAGGCCGCCAGGGCCAGACTGAGAAAAATTCGGTTCGTGCGCATGTTCTGTCATCCTTTCCCTTTTCGGGTAAAACGGGGTTTCTCTATGGAAGTTAAAGTAATGGCCAAATGGCTAAAGTCAAGCCCGATTCTGCCGGGGCATTGGTTTCCGGGATGGGGGGTTAACCAGATCCGCCGCCCGGCGGGGGTGGCCGCCGCCGCTCTCTCCCCTGCTTCGCCGCCAGAATAGCCCTGGCCAGGCCGCCGCGGCTCATCTATAATGGGAACCTCCAGACCGGCAATCTGCATCTCAGTCAGGCAGCCGCGCCTGGGCCTTTGCCCCACCCCTAAGGCCTGAAAAGTGGCGGGCTTTTTATCATGGCGCACGGTACGTACCCTTTATTAAACGAACCTTGAACTTTGAACCTTGAACCTTGAACTGTTCGAGACCGGAGGGATGATTCGGTGAACCCGTTCTTCATACTGTTTGCCTTGATAACGCTTATCAGTGTGCTGATTTCCGGGGTCTTGCTGCTGATGCGCCGGAAGGGCGGAGGCCGTTGGCGCGACCGGGAGCATATTCAGCCGTCGCTCTTTAGTTTTTTTACCACGCTCTACGCCTTTTTTATCGGCTTTGCCATCGTCACCCTGTGGTCGGCGTTTCTGACCGCCAAGACGAACGTTACCCGGGAAGCCGATTCTCTGATGGTGGTCTACCGCACCGCCAAACACCTGCCTGGCTCCGAGCCTTTTCGCCAGGCCCTGGCGAGCTATGTGAAGACGGTCATCGACGTTGAGTGGGGAGCGATGCAAAAAGGGGCCATGAGCCCGGAAGCCAGCCGGCGTTTCGAGGACATCTGGTCCAGATTTTACGAATTAGTGGGCGACCCGAACAAGTCCGGCGAACTCTACGGCAGTCTGACGGAAGCCGGCCGCCACCGCTCATCCAGAGCCAGCACGCTGCAAGGCAATCTTTACCCGCCGGTCTGGATGATCCTCATGTTTGGCCTGGTTTCGGTTATTTTCGGTTTATATTTTATCAACCGGGAGCCTAGCCTGGTTTCGCTGATCTATGAATTCATGATTATTTTCCTGGTGTTAGCCTGTCTATATTTCATCTTTGATATTGACACGCCATTTTCCGGCTTGATCACCGTCAAACCGGAGGCGTTCCGGATCGTTTATCTGAAGATGCTGAGCTTACCCTGAGATTTTTTATATAAGAGGACTTGATGACGAATCAGTTAAGCGTGGGCGTCAGGATTTACCGCCCGGCCCGGCTGGTTTCGGCCGGCGACGGTTATCGGGTAGAGATCGACACCCCCAGTATGAAAGACTTCGGCGACGGCACCACCATGCTCCGGGCCGCGCTTAGGGAGGCCTATCTCCCCGACTGGCTGGCGGCGCCCTGGGAGACAAACGGGGGCCGGGTCTGCGTCTGCGACGAGCCTATTCCGGATGACTGGACTTATTTCCAGGTCTTGTTCTCGGACGTCAATTTTGTGGCGGTCTCGCCCGTGGCCGGCGATCCGGAGGAACTCAGGCGCAAGCACCTTTTGGCCGCGGGACGGGCCCCAGGGAGGAAGTGACCCTGATAGTGACGGGTGCCCCGGCGCTGACGTATAGACGGTAACGACCAAGATTTGAACTGACCATCATCAAACCGAGAGCAGATTAGACCTGACCCTTGGGACTAAGGGCTTATCCGTAAATAGCTTGACATTTATAAAATAATATGGCATGCATACCCATAAAAAAGCCCGAAGGAGGTGTGCATGTCCAGGTTGCCGTCATGGGCTGTTTCCGATGCTTTTTGGCAGCGTGTGGAGCCTCACTTACCGCAACCGACCAGGGACCCGAACAAATCTTATAGCCGGAAAAAAGGCGGTGGCAGAAAGCCTTTGGATTATCGCAAGGTATTTGAAGGTATTGTTTATGTT
>JAGVPN010000353.1 GCA_020052215.1 Syntrophobacterales bacterium | reverse complement strand
GGCGTCTTCAGCACCTTGGAGCGCCCCACCTTCAGATGGATAATCTGGGTGATCTCCTGGTTCTTCACCCGATCCAATAATTCCGCCCCCTGGGCCGGCAGGCAGAAGCTCAAAAGGACCAGGGCCGCCAGGCAGAGCCTGTTAAGGTTTGGGGCCCATCTGGCCCCCCCTGCTTTCCGGTCTCTTGCCATGGCGCTCCTGGTTCTCCGTTGGGGGTGCTCCCCTTGGCGTTTCGACCGCCCCAATCGCGGCATCGCAGCAGCAGCCCTCCCTGGGCTTGCCGCCGTTAGTTAGGTGGTGGTCGTCTTTAACCAAACCGGCCACCTAAAGGCCCATTACCGAATAACCGCGCCGCCGCAACGCACTTCTAAAGCTTGGCGTCGCTCCGGTCCAAACCTTTGATAACCTCTACTCGCTTTTCTTCCCGGACCGGTTGGACCGCGGCTTCTTTCTTGGGGGCTGCCCCGCCGATGAGAACTGAGGTAGTCACGCCCGTAGTTTCGGCGACAGTCTTATGGTTGCGGTTTCTGAGAGACAGGCGGATCTTCCCTTGGTTGCTGGCCAGATTGAGCACCTCGGCCTGATCCGGGGTCAACTCCAGGGTGACGGTATTCACCACTAGCGGTTTGTTCACCCCCTTTGTCTCCCAAATCTGCCCGGTGGTCAGAACCAAAATATCATTCAGGATGGTCTTGGAAAAATGCTCCGTTGGCCCTTTCAAGGGCATATCCATCAGCACATCCACATGGTCCCCGGGGTGAATGAAGCCGGCCACTCCCGCAACTTCGTCCACTTTGACGGTGAGGGCCCGTTTCCCGTCCTCCAAAATGCCGCTCAACCCGGCGGCAGTGCCCTCCGGGGCCAGCATGGAGAAGAGGACGGGGTTACCCTGGGAAATGGGCACCTTGACCACCCGGCCCTCAACCTCTCGCACGGTGGAGGCGCAATTGGGCGGGATCACCGCCTGGGGCCAGGTAACGGCCTTCACCGCCTTCCCGGAGAGTGCCGTGCCGGGAGAAATGTCCTCAGCCGCGATGATGGTCTGGCGAGTTGCCGCTACCGGGACCATGGTCTTGAGACTGACGTATCGGTGGATGGCAAAGGTGGCCACAATCCCGGCCACCACGGCTGCTGCGATAAAAATGGTGCCTTTCGGCAGATTCAATTGCATGACAGTCACTCACATTTCATCAGGGTTTGGACCGAAAACCTGCAATAGGGCTGACTCGGGATCAAGCCGCTCAAGAAATCCATCTGGTGCAAAAATTTTCCCCCGGGTGCGTCTTACGCACCACTGGCGGGCAACACGCCTGCCCACATTTTTCCTGGTTGGGCGTGTGCCGAAGGGTCCGGCACCAGGGCTCGGTTCGGATTTTCGGCCGGCTGAGGGGGTTTGCAAGCATCACAGCCTCCCCAGCCCCACCAGGATCATCATGCCCGCGGCAATGGCAACCCCATAAGGTATGCCTTCGGTTAATTGGGAAGGAGACGGCGGGCGGGGGGGGCCGTCCGGCCGGCACAGGATCAGGTTGAGCAGGAAGGTCCACCCCTCCTTGATTTTCTGCCACAGGATTCCTTGCCACACCAGATACCCCAGGGCGATGACCCCGCCGGCAAGCCCCATGTAACAAAACAGAAATACGGTAAGCCGGGGCCCCAGCCAGGCCCCCAGCGCGGCCAGGGCCTTGACGTCTCCGGCCCCCATGCCGCCCCACAGGTACGGCAGGATCAGGAAGACGAACCCCAGGAGCATCCCCAGAATGCCGTCGGCCAGCCCAGGCAGGCCCTGACCCATGAAGTTATAAGCCAGTCCGGCCACCGCGGTCCCTAAGGTCAGATAGTTGGGAATCCGCCGGGTCCTCAGGTCGCCCCAGGCAATCCACAGGGTGACGGCCAGGGGTATGAGCAGATTCCCCCGGGAACTCATCCAACCGACCGCGTCAACCATAGAACCGGCCATGGGCATCGTCCTCTTATCCAGAAGAATCATCTTCCGGGGCGGGGGCCTAAACCCAGCGCCCCATGAACATTAAGCTTAAAACTGCCAACCCCATTGATACCAGCGCCACCATGGTCTGCAAGACCATCTCCTTGGTGCCTGCGTCTTTCATGGGATGGTCCCTCCTGTGATAGAGCACCCAGTTAAAAGAAATTAGGCCCGGCGGGGGCAGCGCCATACCGCCGGACCTCCCTGGTCCGTTAGATCATTACTCGATAGCGACGGCCGCCTCGTTTAACTTGGCTTGGACGTTCTGGCCCAGGGTTCTGACGCCGACAATAATCGCCACCGCGATCAACGACACCAGCAAGCCGTATTCCACCGCGCTCGCCCCAGACTCATCCTTGAAAAAATTCTTGATCCGTTCCATCTGCGCTCTCCTTTTTTATAATAATTGCTTGTTCGTGTGGTTTTGGGTTTTCCCGGTTAACCAGCTCTTGACCCTTTGCCGCGAGTGATCATGTCAGTTGTCTTTGGCCCATCACCTCCCGGTTAGCTATCATCAATATTGCTAAACCTATTTATATTATTTCTCAGCGTGGTAAGAATATGCTTGAAATCAATTCAGGCGTAAATCAGGATGCCCCTCATTCTTCACTTCCAAACCCCTGAAAGTGGTCGGCGGGAAATTCCTGACTCCTAGCGGGGAAACTCCGTAATTGCTCGGGAGAAAAACCTTAGGGAGACGGTTAGGCAGAAGGGCCATTTTTAAAATCTAATTGATATAACTAGGCTTTTTTTGCCAGGGTGGGGCGGGGGCGGGGCCGGGAGCAACGGGCAGAGATTGGCCGGCTCATCAGGGAAAACCTGAGAAAGAAAGCTAACGGCAATGGAGGGTCTGGCGGGGTGAAATCAGCGGCTTGCCGGCGCCGCCTCCCTTATACGGTTTTCGGTTTTCGGTCAAAAAACTATGATTATTCATGTCATTCTGAACGGAGCGCCGCGGAGTGAAGAATCCCGGCGGCTTTAAAGGAGAGATGCTTCGCTGCGCTCAGAATGACAAAAATAGTCTTTGGATTGCTCTTTGGTATTAACGGGTCACTCCCTGAAACTCCGGTTGGCCGGTTTATACCAGGTCTCCCTTCAAATCAAACCAACTCAACTGAAACAGATCGACAATTCTTAATTTTTTATCCGAAAACTGAAAACCGAAAACGGATTATTTGACCAGCCACCGGGGCAGCCAGATATTCACTTCGGTGCCTTGCCCGGGAGCGGATTTGATCTCGATTTCCCCCCGATGATCGCTGATGACCTGGTGGACCTTGGTAAGGCCCATGCCGGTGCCGTCGGGTTTGGTGGAGAAAAAGGGGTCGAAGAGATAGGGCAGATCCTCGGGCGGGATGCCGATCCCGGTGTCCCTCAAGTGCAGACGCACCCCCCTGGGCTCCGGCGTGACGGTAAGCGTCAGCCGACCGCCCTGGGGCATGGCTTCTATGGCGTTGTCGATGAGGTGACCGAGGGCCTGGCCCAGGAGGTGCTCATCCAGCGGAATCCGAGGCAGATCCGGGGGGACCAGGCGCTCTAAAACAATCTGTCGCTGCGCCAGGGACCCGGCGCTGGCCGCCAGGACCTGGTCCACCACCCTGGCCAGGTCCCGGGGCTTGATGTCCGGCTCCAGCAGGACCGTGAAAGCTTCGATCTCGGCCACCATCTGCTCCAGGCGACGAAGCTCGTGGAGGATGGGGTCGATCATCTCCTGGGCCGGATCATTGGCGGGCAGGCGCTTCTGGAGGCGGCGGGTGAAGCCCCCGATGATCATGACCGGGTTCCGCACCTCGTGGGCCACCCCTCGGGAAAGTTTCCCCAAGGCCGCCAGACGCTCCGTTTGCAGCAGCTTGTTTTCCACCACCTTCAGCTCTTCCCGGGTGAGGGAGAGCTTTTCTTTCACCCGGCTGTAAAGCTGGGCGTTTTCCAGGGCCGGGCCGATCATGTTACCCAGCATGATGAGAACTTCCAGGTCCTCTTCCGTAAAGCCCTGGGCTTCTTTCTTGTTGATCACCTCCACCACCCCCACGAGCCGGTCCCGGGATTTCAGGGGGACGCAGAGGATGGAGCGGGTGCGAAAACCTGACTCGTCATCAAAATGCCGGGAAAACCGGGCATCCGCGTAGGGGTCGGGACAGATCAAAGGCTTTTCCGTCTGGGCCACCCACCCGGCGATGCCTTCGCCAATTTTCAGCCGAAGGGTTTTGATCTTGTCGGAACCGGGTCCCCGGGCCAGACGGATAAAGAGTTCTCCTCTGACCTGGTCCACTTCAAAGATGGAGCTCACCTCGGCGTTCAACGACTGCTCCACGCTCATCAAGGCATTGTTCAAGGCCTCCTGGGTATCCAGAGACGAGTTGATCAGCGAGGAGAGCTGAACCAGGTCTCTCAGGTTGTCGCGGGTATAGATGAGCTCTGCCATGGCGCTCCGGGTTCCAGGCCCGATGGATGGCAAGTAGGTCTCAGTAGAGCAGGTACCTGGCCCGCAGCCGGCCGAAGGCATCCAACCCGGGTTGCCACCGGCGTTGCATGACCCGGGGATCATCGCCGTGCTTGATGGCCTGGAGAACCTGGCGGGACCCGATCATGCCCACCGTCTTGTCTATCAGGAACTTTCCGGGATAAAGCCGGTAAAGCGCCGCCGCCAACTCCACCCCCAGGGCCGCCACATCCAGGGCGCTCCGGTCCGTCACTTTAAACCGGACGCCTTCGCAGCGGTGATGGGCGAAGGGGCTGGCCGCGGGGGTGAAGGTCACGGGAGTGAAAACCACCCCGGGGATACGCCGCCCGCTCAAATAGCTGGCCAGCCGCTGGCCCGAAATCCAGGGAGCCCCGATGATTTCAAAGGGCGTGGGGGTTCCCCGGCCGACGCTGACGTTGGCGGACTCGATCATGCCCACCCCAGGGTAAAGGATCGCCTGGGTAAGCGACCGGAGATTCGGCGACGGATTGACCCAACGCAAGCCGGTCTGGTCGAACCAGATCGGCCGCCGATACCCCTCCATCCGCACCACGTGCAATTTGGCCCCGATGCCCCTCTCTCGATTAAAGAGTTGGGCCAGTTCCCCTGCGGTCATGCCGTAGCGCACCGGCAGCGGGAAATACCCGATATACGACTTCAAATCTGGGTCCAGTACGGGGCCCTGCACCATGGACGCGGTGATGGGGTCGGGGCGGTCCAGCACATAGAATTCGAGGCCGGCGCCGGCCGCGGCCTCCATGGCATAGGCCATGGTGGTAATGTAGGTATAGAAGCGGGCGCCGACGTCCTGGATGTCGTAAACCAAAGCGTCCAGCCCCTGGAGCATCTTGGCCGTCGGCCGGGTAACCTTGCCGTAGAGGCTGTAGATGGGCAGCCCGGTGGCCGGGTCCTTCCCGGAGGCGACCTTCTCGTCGAACTGGCCGGACAAACCGTGCTCCGGGCTGAAAATGGCCCGCACCTTGACCCCCGGAGCCTGGAGCAACAACTGGAGGGTGGAGCGGCCGGAGGCATCGATGCCCGTGTGATTGGTGATCACCCCGATCCTTTTGCCGGCCAGGGGGGCGAAACCGGAGGCGGCCAGGACCTCGATCCCCGGCCGGACCCGGTCAGGCCCGTCGCTGGCGCCATGGCCCGTCATCAATGGGTCGAGGCCGGCGTCATCCCAGGCAGCCAAGGCCGGCGGCCCCATGGGCACGGCCGCGGCCACGGCCGCCGCAGTCTTGGCCCGCAAAGGTTTGACATTGCCTTTGCCGTTGGGATGCAGGCGGGAAGTGAGGATGATCATAAATGTCTTCGAGGCGGGATCGATCCACATGGCGGTGCCGGTATAGCCGGTGTGCCCGAAGGAACCTTTCGGGAAGGCGGTGTTGAAGACCCGGCTGTAAGGCGACCGGATGTCCCAGC
>JAGVPN010000241.1 GCA_020052215.1 Syntrophobacterales bacterium | reverse complement strand
GCGATAATCCGAATTGTAGGGGCGGTGCGCTCACCGCCCCTACGGGGGTTGCGACCATAAAGCCAGAATTATCTCTATGACGGTGATTGGCGATGAGGTTCTCGGCTTCTTTATTGCACAATAATCAGGCCGGCCAAGGTGCCCTTGGGGATGTCTTCCGGCTTATCGCCGCTGCCGATGGGATAGATGTCCCAGCCCGCCCGGGCCACCATCTTGTACACGTCGATGCCCACCGCCTCCATGGAGGGCCGGGAGCGCAGGGAGAAGCGGCATTTCTTTCCCTCCATAGCCTGGCAACTCTCCATCTGGCCGCAGAAGGTGTGGCGGCAGGAACCCGCGCCAAAGCCGAAGGCCAGGTAATGACCGTCGTGGAAGGCCAGGGACTCCAGGTCGTTGACGATCTTATAGACCTCCTGGTAAGCGGCCACCCTCTCTTTAATGGTGGCCTTGTCCCGGACGATCACCTCCGGGGGGACCTCTTTGATGAATAAGATGGCAAAGCGATACTTTTTTAGGAGCTCCCGCAATTCCTCCGGCTTGAGGGTATTGGGGGGGCATTGCGCCCCCGCGCCATAACCGAAACAACGGGGAATCTGGCACTTGAGGGTCACCCGCTCATCCACCGGGATTTCCCCGGTGGTGACGATGGCGGCCTGGGTGGCGCCCAGTTCCAGGGCCTGCTGGCGATACTTCTCCAGATCTTCCTGGAGGCGGGCCTCGTTCATATCCACCCTGATCTTCTCAATTGTTTTCGCCATCGTTTACTCCTAAAAGCTTGGCTTATTTTGTTGTTGCTGGAGGCCAGAGCATAAGTCCTGTTTCCGGATCATTCTGGCGAGCCAGAACCTGGTCCGCCAGGTATTCGAAAATGGCAAACTCGCAGGCAAAGACTGGGGTCCCTGCCGCCAGGTGACCGCCAAAAGCCCGGCCGGCGGCATCGGCCAGGGTCACATGGGCATGGACCATGGGCTTGCCGTCCTTCAGGGAAATGTTCCCCACCAGGGCCAGGATTTCCAGGGGTTGATCGAATTCCAGGAAGTAATATTTTCTTTCCGCCTGGTTATAAAAACCCACCTGGGCCCCGGTCACCGCGCCCAAGGCCCGGACCTCTCCCAGCGTGATCTTTTGCTCCTGGCAGAGCTTTTCCAGGGCCTGGAGCAGGTCGTCGCCTTTGGCCAGGCGCCCCATAAAAGTTCGTCCCGGTCGCGTCGAGATAGTCAGCATGGCTGTTCCTTTCTTCCTCATGGAGGCATTTTGATGAAGGGGACCAGAGGTTTTAGCCGCTGGTCCCTTTCTATTATAACTTGAAGGTGGTTAGTGAAACCAGAGAATAGCTCCGCCCCCACGATAGTCAGCGGGGAGACTTAAGGCAGCATCCACTGAAAGACATAGGCCTGGAGCAGGGTGATGACGGAAATGACCAGGACCATCAGGATGCTGTGCTTCAGGGTAAACCGGAAGATGGTGCCTTCTTCCCCCACCAGGCCGGTGGCTGCGGTGGCCACCGAAATGCTCTGGGGCGAAATCATCTTGCCGCAGACGCCGCCGCTGGAGTTGGCCGCCACCATGAGGGCCGGGTCCACCCCGATTTGCTGGGCGGTGGTCTTTTGCAGCGAGCCGAACAGGGCGTTGGAGGAAGTGTCGGAGCCGGTGAGGAAGACGCCCAGCCAGCCCAGGATGGGAGAGAAGATGGGAAACAGGACCCCGGTGGCGGTGAAGGCCAGGCCCAGGGTGGAACTCATGCCGGAGTAGTTCATGATCCAGGCCAGGCCGAGAATCATGGAAATAGTACAGATAGCCCACTTCAAGGTCTTGATGGTCCGGCCCAGGCATGCAAAAGCCTTGCCGTAGCCGTAGTTGGGAATGGCCAGGACTGACAGGAACCCGGCGATAAAGATGGCGGTGCCGGCGGCGCTGCCGATATTGACATTGAATACCGCCGGAAAGGGGGTATTCTTCGCCACGATGGGGGCGGCCTTAATCACCAGGTTGTGCAGCAGCGGCCACTGGAAGGTGGTGCCCAGGGGTCCAAGTAGCTTCTTAATCGAATCCATGCCCCACAGAGCTACCATGATGGCCAGGATGATGTAAGGCACCCAGGCCCGGATCACTTCGCCGCGGGCATATCGACAGGTGATCTTTTCCGTGGGGGCCACGCCGGAGAACCGCCAGACGGTGGGCGGCTTCCAGAACATGAGGAACACGCCCAGGCCGACGATGGTGACGATGGCGGCAATGATGTCAGGCAGGTAGGGGCCGATATAATTGGAGACCAAGAACTGGGAGACTGCGAAGCAGACTCCGGTGACGATGATGGCCGGCAAGACTTCTATGGCGGATTTCCAGCCGCTCATGGTCACCACCAGCCAGAGGGGCACGATGATGGATAAAAAGGGCAGCTGCCGCCCCACGATGGCGCTGATATTCATCATGTCCAGGCCGGTGACGCCGGCGGCCACCACGATGGGGATGCCGATGGCGCCATAGGCCACCGGCGCGGTGTTGGCAATGAGGCAGATGCCGGCGGCGTATACCGGCTGAAAACCGAGGCCCACCAGCATGGCCGCGGTAATAGCCACCGGGGTGCCGAAGCCGGCGGTGCCCTCAATAAAGGAGCCGAAGGCGAAGGCGATGAACAGGGCCTGGAGACGGCGGTCATCGGTGATGCAGGCCAGGGAGTTCTTGATGATTTCGAATTCGCCGGATTCCACCGACATGTTGTACACCCAGATGGCGGTAATGATGATCCAGACCACCGGGAAGAGGCCGAACAGCATGCCGTTGAGGGTGGCCATGGCCGCGTGCTGTACCGGCATGCCCCAAACCAGAATGGCCAACAGGACGGCCGCCAGGGTGCCGAAAAAGGCGGCATGGTGCCCCTTGGCCCGCCTGATCCCCAGCATGTATAACAGAATGAATAAGGGAATGGCGGCCACCAGGGCCGAGAGGCCCAGGTTCCCCAGGGGGATGTAATTTTGCAACCAGGTCATAATAATTCCTCCCTTGACTGACGATTTTTCAATAATAGTTGGCCAAAACGCGGCCGCTTTTCCGCTGGACTACCCCTTCTTTTCTTCGGCCACGGCTTCGGCGATGTGCTTCACCTTAATCTTGGCGCCCCGCTTGTCCATGCCGCCCCGAAGTTGGAGGACGCATCCCGGGCAGTCGGTGACCAGCAACTCCGCTCCCGTCTCCTCCACCGCATCCAGCTTTTGCCGCAGCAGCTCCGCAGACAGCTCGGGGAACTCAAACGAATAGCTCCCGGCCATGCCGCAGCAGACGTCTTCCCGCCGGGCGGTGCGGTAATCCAGCCCGGCCGCGGCCAGCAGATCCCGAGGTTCCTGGGTCACGCCCAGACCCCGGCACAGGTGGCAGGGAGAGTGGTAGGCCACCTTCTTCCGGGACCCCTGAAATTCCTTCGGCGACACCTTGAGCACCGTGGTCATAAAGGAGCTGAAATCGATGAGCTTATCCGTGAGCTGCTTTACCTTCACCGCCAGCCCGGGTTCATCCTCCAGCAGGCGGGGATAGGCTTCTTTGAGGTGGGAGGCGCAGGAGGCGCACAAGGTGACGATATAGTCGTAGTCGGAGGGGTCAATAGCCTTCAGGTTCTGCAGGGCCACTTCCCGGGCCACGTCCTTTTCCCCCAAGGCCTGGGCCGGCAGGCCGCAGCAGGTCTGGCCCAGGGGATATTCCAGTTGGACCCCGCGGCCCTTGAGCAGCTTGATCAGGGCATGGCCCTGCTCGGGATAGACGAAGTCCACCAGGCAGCCGCCAAACAGCGCCACCCGGTAGCGGGGGTTTTCCACCTTCTCATACAGGCGGGACCACATATCCCGGAAGGGCGTCTTGGCAATGGCCGGCAGGCTGCGGAAGTCGTGCTCTTTCCCGAAAAAAAACGGCAGGTGGCGGATGAGTCCTCCCTTGGGTCTGGCCAGGGGCTTCTGGGCCAGGTAGGCCCGGCGCAAGAGGAAATGAAAGAGGCGGCGGTCTTTGAGGACCCGGGCCAGCAGCTTATTCTTGAAGGGCTTCGGGTACCCCTGGCGCAATACTTCGCCATAGGTCTCCTTGATGAGGTGAGGCAGGTCAATGCCCGCGGGGCATACCGACTTACAGGCCTGGCAACTGAGGCAGTTCTGGACGATGGCCTGGGCGTTTTTCCGGCCGTGGTAAAAATAGGTGAGGATCAGGCCGATGGCCCCGATGTACACGTGTCCGTAATTGTGGCCACCCACAAGAGAGTAGATGGGGCAGACATTGGCGCAGGCGCCGCAGCGGACGCAGCGCAGGGCCTGTGAGAAGACCGGGTCCCGGGCCAGGGCCAGGCGGCCGTTGTCCAGGAAGACCACGTGCATCTCCTTCTTGCCCCCGGGCGCGGTGGTGCATTCCGTGGCGCCGGTGATCCAGGTCACGTAAGAGGTGATTACCTGGCCGGTGGCGCTGGGGGGTAAGACCTTGAGGATTTGGAGCGCGGTGTGGAGGTCCGGGACCAGTTTGTCCAGTCCCACCAGGGCCACGTGCACCCGGGGCAGGGTAGTCGTCAGGCGGGCGTTGCCTTCGTTGCTGATGATCCCCAGAGTGCCGGTGGGCGCGATGGCGAAGTTGGCCCCGCTGATGCCCATGTCCGCCGACAGGAAGTGCTTGCGCATCTCCCGGCGGGCCACCTTCACCAGTTTTTCGATGTCCGGCTCCTGGGGCTCCTCGGTCACCTTGGTGAAGAGGTCGGCTACTTCCTGGCGGGAGAGGTGGATCGCCGGCATCACCATGTGGGACGGCCCTTCATGGCGCAACTGGATGATCCATTCTCCCAGGTCCGTTTCCACCACTTCCAGGCCTTCCTGTTCCAGGTGGTGGTTGAGGAAGGTCTCCTCTGCGGTCATGGACTTGGATTTGACAATCTTTTTGACGCCGTTGTCTTTGGCAATGGTCGCGATGATCTCGTTGGCGTCCAGGGCGGTGCGGGCCAGGTGAACCTTGACGCCCGCAGCTTCGGCATGGGTCTTGAAGGTCTCGAAGAGTTCTTCTATCCGGGGCAGGGCCTGGTCCTTGCATGCGGCAATTTGAGCCCTGAGCCCTTGGACATCCAGGCCTTCCAGGGCCCGGGCCCGTCCCGCCGGGTAGGCCTCATAAAAATTCTTCAGGGTTTGCCGTAAAAAATCGTTGTGCAGGGCATTCTTCAGGCGCTTCTTATACTCTTTCAGGTCTTGGGCGGTGTCGATCATGACGCTAATCCTCTAAAATAAGGAGATGAAGTTCCAGGGGGCCGTGCACTCCCAGGGTGAGCACCCGCTCGATGTCGGCGGTGCGGGAGGCGCCGGTGATGAAGGCCAGGTAGCGGGGCGGCTCCCCCATGAGCTTTGCCAATTCTGCCTCCAGGGACAGGGAATCGGGTTTGAGGCGGGAGCGGGGCAGCACGGCCACGTGGGTCTCACAGAGCATGGTGGCCAGGCGAAGGTCTTCTGAGGTTGACTCCAGGACCAGGGTTCCCGTCGCGGCGATGCCCCAGTCCGCCCGGGTAAGCCCGGTGTGAAAACCGCCAATCTGATCCCGCAGGTTCTGCCGGTACAGGCCCAGGCCGGCCTGGGCGCACTCTTTTTCCAAGGCCGCCAGACTATCCGGATCCCAGCCTGGGGCGGCGATGGCTGCGCCCCCCTGCTTTTGGGTGAGTTCGACGGCGTAGCGCCAGGCCTGGGCCGGGTCCGGGACCTCGGTCACCACAACCTGGACGGCTTCGGCCCTCTCCTTGAGGATTTCCATATTACGGGAGTGATTCACGATACCCTCCTGGTGGAAATGAACGGCAGGGAAGACCCTGCCTATACGGTATGACCACGACTAAAGAACACTTTCCGGGGCCGTAGATATATTGGTCAGACCGCTTGACAAATTTATAAAGGAGCGGTAAAAACATGTCAAGAAAAAAAATTCAAGCTATAATTTTTTCCGCCGGCATGGCGTTGCCGCCCTGCCGAGTGACCTTTCGGGGGAGAAAACCACGATGACCGACTTGCTCAAGCCCATCCGGGTGAAGCGCATCTCCGACCAGGTATTTGAACAGATTCGGGACCTGTTATTCCGGGGTCAGCTCAAAACCGGGGAGAGGCTTATGCCGGAAAGAGAACTGGCTCAGGCCCTGGGGGTGAGCCGCCCCACGGTGCGAGAGGCCATCAACAAACTGGTGACCATGGGATTCTTGGAACACCGCCAGGGACAGGGCACCTTTGTCCGCTCCCTCAATTCCCAGAGGGACAACAATCCCCTGTCCGCCATCATCCAGGGTCCCGCCTCCCTGGAGGACTTGCTGGAGGTGCGGATGGGTCTGGAAGGCCAGGCCGTCATCCTGGCGGCCCAGCGGGCCACCCCGGATGACATCCGGATGTTGGCCAGCGCCCTGAGCGCCATGCTGAGCCGAAATCAGGCCGGAGAGTTGGGGATCGATGAGGACGTTTCCTTTCATATGGGGATCGCCTATGCCACCAAAAACACGGTCCAGGTCTACCTTATGCGGAGTTTCTACGACCTGCTGCACTTCGGGATTAAAGAAAACCTCAAGTATCTGTGGGAGGACCCCGCCAACCTGCCCATCATCCACCAGCAGCACACCGCCATTTTTGAGGCCATCAAGGACCATGACCCGGAAGGGGCTTATGCCGCCATGCTGAGGCACATCGCTTTTGTGCTGGATTACGTGCGGACACGGAAACCGAAGGCCGACGTAGCCGTAGCCCGAGCCCTATGACGCCGGCCCTCACCCGGCTGGTCTTCCTGACCTGCATGCCGGCGTTTTCGGGATTTGACCAATTAGGCAGTTTGGCCTCTAAAGAGGGAAAAAAAGTATATCTCGCAATGGTCAGACCAATTGACATATATCTTTGTCCACCCTATACTGGGCCCAAGGCGCGAGTTTCCATCCCGGGAAGGAGAACTTATGATCAGTCAATCCCTGGTTAAAGAATTTCAGCGGCTGTTGGGAAAGGAACAGGTGTTTTTAGAGGAGACCGACCGGGCCACCTACTCCTATGATGCGGCGGTGCTGGAGCCGGTCATGCCGGCCATCGTGCTCAGGCCGGGAACCTCGGAAGAGTTGGGCCAGATGGTGCGCCTGTGCCATGAGAATTCCCTGCCTCTGACGGTGCGCGGCGCCGGCACCAACCTGAGCGGCGGCAGCATCCCCGGCCGGGGCGGCGCGGTGGTCCTGACTACCGCTCTGAACCAGATTCTGGAGATCAACGAAGCCGACCTCTACGCCGTGGTCCAACCGGGAGTGATTACCGCCAAACTGGCCGCCGCGGTGGAGGCCAAAGGCCTGTTTTATCCTCCCGACCCCGGGAGCATGGCGGTTTCCACCCTGGGCGGCAACGTGGCGGAAAACGCCGGGGGCCTGCGGGGCCTCAAATACGGGGTTACCCGGGACTACATCATGGGCTTGACTTTCTTTGTGGCCACGGGGGAATCCGTAAAGACCGGCTCTCGCACCGTAAAGTGCGTCAGCGGCTACAATCTGGCAGCGCTTCTGGTGGGTTCCGAGGGTACCCTGGGGGTGATCTCCGAAATAACTCTGAAGCTCATCCCTCTCCCTGCGGCACCCTTGGCCACGCCGGCGACGGCAACCTGCATCCCACCATCCTCACCGACCGCCGCAACCGGGAAGAGTGGGCCCGGGTCGAGGCCGCCGTGGACGCCATCTTCGAAAAGGCCCTGGAACTGGGCGGGACGCTCTCCGGCGAACACGGCATCGGTACGGCCAAAGCCCGCTTCCTGGAAAAAGAGTTCGGAAAGGGCACCCTAATCTTTTCCAAACGCATTAAAGCCGCGGTGGATCCCCACAACATTCTCAATCCCGGGAAAATCATCGGAGAGTAAAAGATGTCGAGCCTGAAGGCGCTGGCCAAGCTGGTGAAGGAACTGGACGATCAAATCGTGGTCTGCATGCGCTGCGGCCTGTGCCAGTCGGTGTGCCCCCTGTTCGCCGAAACCGGCCGGGAGGCCGACGTGGCCCGGGGCAAGCTCGCCCTTCTGGACGGCCTGTCCCAGGAGCTTTTCGTTAATCCCCAAGGAGTCCAGGACCGCCTGAACCGGTGTCTGCTCTGCGGCTCCTGTGCGGCCAATTGTCCCAGCGGGGTGAAGGTGTTGGATATCTTCATCAAGGCCCGGGCCATCCTGGCCGGCTATATGGGCCTCTCTCCCTGGAAAAAGGCTGTCTTCCGCAGGGTGTTGAGCAAGCCCGGCTTTTTCAACCAGGTCCTGGGCTGGGGCGCCCGTTTCCAGGGTATTTTCATCAAACCGGTGGACGACCTGCTCGGGTCCTCCTGCTCCCGCTTTCTATCGCCCCTCTTGAGGGGGCGGCATGTCAAGCCCTTGGCCCCGGTGCCCCTGCACCGCCAGGTGCCGAGCCTCAACACCGCGCCTGGCGCTGCCGGCCTCAAGGTCGCCTTTTTCGTGGGTTGCCTCATCGACAAGGTCTTTCCCCAGGTGGGGGAGGCCGTCCTCAAGATTCTCGACCACCACGGGGTGGGGGTGTATCTGCCCCCGGACCAGGGCTGCTGCGGCATCCCGGCCCTCTCCAGCGGCGATACTGAGACCTTCGACCGGCTGGTGCGCCATAACCTGGAGCTTTTCGTCTCTGAGCCCTTCGACCAGCTCATCACCGCCTGCGCCACCTGCGCCTCTACCATCAAAAAGATGTGGCCTCTGATGGCGCAGGACTATCCGGAAGCCGACCAGACGCGGATCGCCGACCTGTCCGGCCGGGTCATGGACATCAGCCAGTTTCTGGTGGACCGGGTGGGCCTGGAGGCCGAAGGCCGGGAAGGGGCGGCGGATCGAGTTACCATAACCTATCATGACCCCTGCCATCTGAAGAAATCCCTGGGAGTAGCGGCCCAGCCCCGGGCACTGATCCGGGCCAATACCCACTATGACTTAAAAGAGATGGCCGAGGCGGATTGGTGCTGCGGCTGCGGGGGCAGTTTCAACCTGCAGAATTATGAGATTTCGAGAGCCATCGGGCAGCGCAAGCGGGAAAATATTAAAAAATCTCAATGCGCGGTAGTGGCCACCGGTTGCCCGGCCTGCATGCTCCAGCTTACGGACATGCTCTCCCAGGCCGGGGACCGGGTGCAGGTCAAGCACACCATCGAAATCTACGCAGCGTCATTATGACATACCGGGATGGTGATTGCCGAGTCTGATACCAAGTTGCCGTCATAGAGGTAATTCTGGCTTTATGGTCGCAACCCCCGTAGGGGCGGTGAGCGCACCGCCCCTACAATTCGGATTATCGCGTTTG
>JAGVPN010000273.1 GCA_020052215.1 Syntrophobacterales bacterium | reverse complement strand
GGTGCGCCACTGGACCCCGGTCAGGGGGCGGGCGCCCCTGATGGTGAGACGCACCTCGCCGCCGCCCCGGGGATACCAGCCCCAGCGCTCCAGGATCAGCTTCACCTCCGCCCCCATGGCGGCCAGGGCCGGCAGGAAGACGTGGCTGAGGTAGTGGGCCGGGGGACTCCAGGGGACGTGGGTGCCCCCCTTGAGGATGACGGTGGCGGGAGCCCCGGCCTTGAACAGAGGGGGCAGCAGGGCCTGGGCCACCAGGGTGACGGCCCCGGCGCTGCCGGTGGTCTCGGCCACGTCGAAGCAGTAGTTGCCCCCCTTAACGGCGCGGGGCCTGAAGGTAAGGTCTTGACTGCCCAGGCGGGCCCCGGTGATCTCCGCCTGGGAGATCCGGGCCACGGCCTGAACCGAAGTGAGGTGTTGGGGCCTGAGCCCCGGCTTGGAGCGCCCGGCCCGGATGCGTTCGATCCGGACCGGCGCCCCCATCAAAGCGGCCAGGGATAGGGCGGTGCGCAGAATCTGCCCGCCCCCCTCGCCGTAAGAACCGTCCAGAGAGAGCATCTCTTCACCAGGGAGGCAAGCTTAGATCTTGCTCTCCGTCCCTGAACTCTTGAGACCGGGGTAACTCAATCCAGGATAAAAATGACCTCCATCCTTACCCGGTACGTGTTGATCTTGTTATCCTTGACCGAAACCCGCTGCTCCACGATGCGCAGGCCGGTGATGCCCCTCAGGGTGCTGGCGGTCCGGGCGAACCCCACCTGCACCGCATCATCAAAGCTCTTGGGGGATTCAGCGATAATATGAGTTACCCTGGCGACATTGGTACCTGACATGGCTCACTCCTCCTTCAGGATAGTCCGGCTTCCGTCTGCCGGTGGATCTACCCGATGTTGCCGGCCGACCCACTATTTATGGTAAGGTTGATTATCGCCATTGCAAGGCTCCGGAGAAAAAATCAGAGAAATTTCCCGGCGGCGTGATTGCCCGGGGAGAAACGGGGCGCCGGACAAATTAACGGCGCAATATCCGGGTCGCCGGGGTGCCTCAGCTTACCGGTCATGATTGAGACTCGACCTGACCACTGGTAAAACGAGATTGAGTTTAACGTTGTAGGGCCAAAAGTTGCATCCGGTCGGACGTGAGAATTGCTATATGTGTGCGCCCTCGGTGGGGACACGTAGGTCCATCTCTAGAAAAATTTTCCATTGAGCGCTAAACGGTATTAACCCATAAAAAAAGGCCGGTATCAACCGGCCTTTCGTGGTCAACCTGTCCAGGTTTTTCTCGATTTTAGTGATCCTTGCGCACTAACTGCCGGGGGCCGCTGGCCCCGGCGGGGCGCCAGTCTTTGGGGCCGCAGTAGGCCGTAAGGCGCTCCAGTTCGCCCAACTCACTCAGGCGTTGATAAATCAGGGCCCAGATGCAGGGCACATCGCACTTCAGGGAGGCGGAGATCTCACACAGGCCGCCCTGGGAACCGCCGCAGGGGCCGTTGAGCAGGCCCTTGGCGCAGCGGGTCACCGGACAGAGGCCGCCGGTCGTGCCCAGCACGCAGTCGCCGCAACCCTGGCAGCGCTCCTGCCACAGGCCGGTCCCCGATGACTCCCCGATGAACATGGTGTTGAGGCCCGGCAGCACCGCTTTACCCGGCAGCCGTTCCGCCAGGCTCTGAATCCCGGCGCCGCAGGCGATGGAGAGCACCGCGTCGGCATTTTCGGCCTGGTCGATGACGTCCAGGAGAAAATCTTGGATGCACTGGCGATCGACGCTCACCTCCAGGATCTCCATTTCTTTGCCTTCCAGGCGGAAGGCCATGTCCAGGGCCGCGGCCAACTCCGCCACCTGCTTGCGGCCGCCGCTCAGGCATTCCGCGGTGCAGGTGTCGCACCCGGCGATAAGAATTTTGCCATAGGGGCGCACCATCTCCTTGATTTCAGAGAGGGGTTTTCTTTCTCCAACAACCATAATTGCCGTCCTTTACAAAAAATCCCAAAATTACCAACATAAAAAAATTTCCGGGGTCCAGCCAGCCCCCGGCTCATCGCGTTATTCCCACCTGAATAATATAAATTACTTTGACCCGGCTGGCAACTTTTCTTCGCGCCGGCAGCTTCATGAGAGCCTAAAAGCCCGGCCCATAAAAAGCCGTTTGGCGAAGCCATCCGGCTCTGCCAAACGGCCAAAAGTGCGGGGGGCCGGAATCTCAGCGGTTCATTTGCCGCCCAGGATGGCTTGACGCAAAGGTTCCAGAATTTTTACGAGTTCTTCCACATCCTGCTTGGAGTACTCATAAGTTTTGGGTTGGGTGAGAATTTTGCCGATGTTGGGCAGAGCGGCCTTAATCGCTTTTACTTCCGCTGTAGCCTTCAAGGCTTCGTCCAGAGAATTCATGTACTGGTTAAGATAGTCATAAAGTCCCGGGTTGCGAAAAAAGGCGGCGGCAGTTTTGGAAAAGTTCTTTTTCAGCGATTGACCCTCGATATAAAGGCCTTCCAGGCCGCCGGCAACCATGGCCAGAGCGGCAACGCCTTGCTTCTTTTGGGTATTGAGTTCATTGGTGATCGCATCCTTGAACTCATAGGTCAAAGTTTCCAATTTGACCCATTCGCCTTTATTGGCCGCATCAACCAGCTGATTATATTTTTCCAGGAGCGTTTCCGAGACGCCCAGTTTTTTCCCATAGTCTTTCATCATCCCGGCGTACTGGAGATAGGCGGCTTTATCTTTGCCAATGATGGCGGACAGGGCGTCGGTCACCACTATCCCCAGATTGAGAGCAACCTGGTAATCCTGGGTGAAAGCGGTGGCCTGGGGTTTCGGCAGATAGGGCGACACCTTGGAGCTTTGCAAGCTGCTGAGCAGGTCTATTTCGATGGACTCACAAAGTTTCGGGTTCTTACAGATGTTTTCTTTAACCGGCCCTAATTCCCCTTCCTCTTGCTTTTGAGGGAATTTCGTCTTGGTGTGGGTCTCGGATTCGCCGTAGGCCCAAGGGCAGAGAACCACGAGGCAGAAAAAGGCCAGCATTACGGTAACTAATTGCTTAAAAATCCTTTTATCCATGTCATTCTCCCTTATCAATAAGGTGGCGCAGTTGCTTGGGATAGGGACTTAAGAGCTAAGTTGCACCTTAATAAATTCTCAAGAAGCCACGGTCGTTATAGCGAATGGCAAACGACCCGCTGCAACTGTCCGGCGACCCATAGAAGGTATAATTGTGCCAAACCCCGCCCTGGCCTCCGGTGTGCATTCTTACGTCGAATCTCCCAACCCCGGGGGAGCCCCAATGAGTTCGGACGTTGCCCGGAGCAACGGAATAGGTCAGATAGCCGGAGCAATTGTATCCTTCCCGGGTACACCATTCCCCCGAGTAATATACAGTGTTATTGGTATAGTTGGTAAAGCACACATAAAACACGGGGTATTGGGCTGTTGCGAGCGAGGCGGAGAAGATGGTTATGATGAAGCAACAGACTATCCCAATCCATAGAAGTCTTTTCTGCAATTGCATACCTCCTCCCTATTACCCGGCGCCGAGTAAATTAATCAAACCCCGGGTGTTTGTTTGAAGTTTCGTCCGACAGCATCCTCATTTTCCCTGGCTGAGAGTCCCTCCTATAAATTGTCTGAATTGGAGAACAGGTAACCACTAAATCCCCTGAATGTCAAGATGAATGTCACCAATGGCAGACCGGGTATAGGGAACGGCAAGGGGTCAAGCCTGGAGGCAAAGAGTTGACGAAAAACCTCCGAGCCTTCCC
>JAGVPN010000330.1 GCA_020052215.1 Syntrophobacterales bacterium | reverse complement strand
CGGCCGGGGCCGTTTGGAAATCCCGAACTTATTCCAGAAAATCTTCCAGCGCCGCTTTGCGGGTGGGATGCTTTAAGCGCTTGAGGGCCTTTTTCTCAATCTGCCGGATGCGTTCCCGGGAAACTTTGAAGGCCCGGCCGATTTCTTCCAAAGTGTGTTCCACTTCCTCGCCGATCCCAAACCGCATCTTCATGATCTTTTCTTCCCGCGCGGTGAGGGTGGTCAAAATGGAGCCGGTCTTCTCACCCAGCTGGGATTCGAGAATGGCCTCGTAAGGGGATACCGCCTTGTCATTGCGGATGAAGTCGCCCAGCCGGTCCCCTTCGTCGCCCACCGGGGTCTCCAGAGAAATAAGTTCATCCGCCAGGTTGGTGACCAGGAGGATTTTCTCCTCCGGCACCCCGGACCGTTCGGCAATCTCTTTTAGGCTCGGGTCCCGGCCCAGTTCCTTGAGCAGGTCATAGAAGGCCCGATAGCACCGGTTGCGGATCTCCTGCAGGTGCACCGGGATCCGGATAGTCCGGGTCTTGTCATAGATGGCTCGGGTGATGGTCTGACGGATCCACCAGGAAGCAAAGGTGCTCAGGCGGTAACCGGTGGTGTAGTCATACCGGGTCACCGCTTTCATCAAGCCCAGGTTGCCTTCCTGGATCAGGTCCGAGAAGGTCAGGCCCCGGTGGAGGTACTTCTTGGCGATACTCACCACCAGGCGCAGGTTGGCCTTGATCATCTGGTCACGGGCCTGATTGACTTCATCTTCCGTCACCTGGATGCGGTTGGCCAAGTCCTTGACCTCGGTGGCTTCCGGATGGTGCTTCTGCACCTGACAGAGCCTCTGGTGAATCACCTTAAAGAGCTTTTCTTTTCCTTGGGCGCTCTTGTCCGGGGTCTGGAACCAGTGCTGGAGCTTCTTCTGGAGATAACGGATTTCCTCCAGGTCGGAATGCGCGATGGACACCAGGTTCAGGATCTGATCCTGCCCCTCTTTGATAATGCGCCCTAAACTCCTCTCCTCTTCCGGGGACAGGATTGAATACCGCAGCATTTCACGGAAGTAGGCGGCCACCAGACCCTCGTGTTCCGGGATCTCGTCGGCTTCGATAGGATCATCTATTTCATCGTCCGCCGCCTCGGCCGCGGTGGGGCCGTAGCCGGTGGCATCCAGTTGCTCGGAGACGTCCAACCCCTCGTCTGCCGATCCCTCAAAAGGGGCTCGTATGGACTCCCTATCCCCCTCGGAGACGGAAAACTGATCGTAGGCCAGGAATTCACTACCGCCCAATTCAATGAACTTCTTAAGGTAATCTTTTTCCATGAAATTTCATCCTGTGGTGCTGCTCTGAGTCAAAAAGACTAAATTAGTTAATTTACCTTTTATTAGATACCTGTCAAGAAAAAAAGTTAATCTCCTGACTCCTTATTTTACCTTATCGGCACTATCCCGGTAATTTTTCAATAATTTTAAAATAATTCTCTTTGCCGAATTGTCAATAATTACATGCACAAAATCTCTTCCAGATCTAAGCAGGCCCTCAAAACCTCTCCTTGACCAGCCTCGGGCTCCGGAGTATCATGCGGCATCTCATCTCCAGAGGTTATAGTCATGCTCCCGCCGCTGATTTCCCACCTGAAGGAAGACGACGCCGTGCAGCAATTCTTCCTGGTGCGCCAGGCCGAGAAACGCACCGATAAAACCGGCAAACCGTACCTCTCCCTGAAACTGGGCGATAAAAGCGGCACCATCGTGGCCCGGGTCTGGAACGACATCCTCAAGAAATGCCCCGGCCCTTTTGCGGTGGGAGATTTCGTGGGAGTTAAAGGCCAGGTGGACTCCTACAAGCAAGAACTCCAAATAAACGTCAAATATCTGGAAACCGAAGAGAGCATCCGTTCCCGGGGAGGGGACCTCAGCGCCTTCGACCCCGAACTGCTTATCCAGGCCACCCCCTACGACCGCCAGGTCTTGTGGCAGGAGTTGCGGCAACTGGCCGAAACCCAGATCCGGGCGCCCCTGGGGCCGCTGGTCCTCAGTCTCCTGGACCGCTACCAGGAGGAGTTCCTGGTCTGCCCCGCCGCCCGCCTCTATCACCACCCTTACCTGGGCGGTCTCCTGGAGCATACCTGGTTCGTGACCCGCCACGCCCTGGCCTCCCTCACCATCTATCCCGACCTGAACCGGGACCTGGTCCTGGCCGGGGCCCTGCTCCACGACCTGGGCAAAATCAAGGAGTTGGTCAACCCCCCGGCCCCGGAAGCCACCGTGTCTGGCCGGCTCCTGGGCCACATCGTCCTGGGCTGGGACCTGGTCCGCTCCCAGGCCCAGGCCCTGAACTTCTCCGACCCCGCCCTCCTGGTGCAGTTGGAGCACATCATCTTATCCCACCACGGGTCCATGGAGTTCGGCTCCCCCATCGTTCCCAAGACCCGGGAGGCCCTGCTGGTAAATTTCCTGGATGACCTGGACGCCAAGCTAAAGATGATGAGTCAGCATCTGGAAGGCGACAGCGGGGAAGGCGATTTCACCAGTTATCACCGGGTGTTGCAGCGCGACCTCTTCAAAGGCGGCCCCTCTGCCGCCCCTGACCCGGAACCGGACCGGGAGCCTGACCACTAACCGCAGATTTCCTCAATCTGGCTCGAAAAGTCCTTGGTGGCACCGGCATCTTGCCGGTGCGAACGCAAACTTTTTCAAGACAAGATAAGCGCCAGTCTGACTATCTGGATTTCCTCAACCACTCGATTCCAGGCATCCCTCCACCAAGAACCCATGGCGCTATGCCGATCATATCTATAACTATTTGGATTTTTGGAGAAGCTTGGATAGTGGCAAGGGACCTGCTATCCATTCATTTCTCTTTCCACCCCTGACCTGCATTTCTCTGGGGTGCGGGTGATGTGGGGGAATCTGGATTGGGTGGGGCGACAGGAGATGTTAAAAAGGCCGTGGTACGGGGTGATCACGTTGCCCTCGGCCTCCTGGACCAGTTTCCATGGCTCCGGGCTGCCCTTTTTAGGTTCCTTAACCTTCCCCAAACGTTTCTCATGCCACTCCCCCATTAATAGATGGACTGTTCAACACTATCCCTGCCGATGCGCCGGCCGTGGACAGCGTGCCTGCCATCGATCCTGTCGCCGACATGCGTGCGAAGGCGGCGGCTGAGAAGGATCAGATTGCTGACATCGAGAAGGTCTGCGGCGATGGGCACGCCGAGATTGCCGCGCGAGCCATGCGATAGGGCTGGGACGTGACTCGCACGGAACTGGAAATGCTCCGCGCGGACCGGCCGAAGGCCCACGACGGCGGATGAAACCAACGAATCCGGGGCAGTATCCCAACGGAGCCCTGATCGGGACGGGCGTGACCACGAAAACCCGAAAAGCATGCTACGATGTTGACGGGCTCGCTCCCTGTGGTATAGTGTCGCCATGTCCTGAGGCGGCGGACAGTTGCGGGTTCGGTCGTTGCTGTCGCCAGATCGGGGGCCTTGGCGCCTGTTTAGGCCCCTCTCCCGGGCTCTTGCCTGGCCTTGGCAGCCGTCTCGGCTCGCCAAACCAGCCGTCGAAGGGCAGTTTTGCCCCATGACCCCTTCACCCGAAGGTTTGCCCATGCGGTCCGTCGGATCATTTTTCCTATCAGTTAAAGCCATGAATCCAGGAATCGCGCTGTGCTTTTGGACCGGGGTGCTTTGTATGGGGATGCTATGGATCGTGGGGTGCGGCTCGCTCACCACCGCCCGCTCGAGCACATTGTCGGCAATTTCCCATCCTGCTTGTCCGCACAACCCGGATTACCTGGAATATCAGCAAGGGCGCCTCACGGAAGCGCAACTGCTGGACCGCCTGCCCCATATTGCCATGATCGGCGACAGTCTGAGCCGGGATTTTTATGTGTCCTCCTTCGTCAGCTGCGTATGGCGTTCCAAGATGAACCATGG
>JAGVPN010000310.1 GCA_020052215.1 Syntrophobacterales bacterium | reverse complement strand
CCACCGCCCGGGTGCGCCGGGGCGGGGTTGAGCAGGAAGTGCCCCTGGCGGAAGTCGCGGTGGGCGACCTGGTGGTGGTGCGGCCCGGAGAAAAGATTCCCGTGGACGGCGTCGTGGCCGAGGGCGCCAGCAGCGTGGACGAATCCATGCTCACCGGCGAGAGCCTGCCCGTGCCCAAGGAAGCGGGGGCCGAGGTCTGGGGGGCCACCTTGAATCAGCGCGGCTTCCTGGTCTTCACGGCCACCCGGGTGGGCCAGGATATGGTGCTCTCCCAGATCATCCGGTTGGTGGATGAGGCCCAGACCAGCAAGGCCCCCATCGAACGCCTGGTGGACCGGGTGGCGGCCGTGTTCGTGCCGGTGGTCATGATTCTTTCGGCGCTAACCTTCCTGGCCTGGTTTTTCTGGGGGCCGCCGCCCACCTTCAGCCGGGCCGTCATCAGCATGGTGGCGGTGCTGATCATCGCCTGCCCCTGCGCCATGGGCCTGGCCACCCCCACCGCGGTGATGGTGGGGTCGGGCCGGGGCGCCGAACTGGGCATCCTCATGCGGGGCGGCGAACCCCTGGAACGGGGATACCGCCTCACCACCGTGGTCTTCGACAAGACCGGCACCCTGACCCGGGGCGCCCCCCAGGTGACGGACGTCCACACCTGGGAGCACTGGAGCGCCGCGGCGGTCTTGGCCCACGCCGCGGCCCTGGAAGAGAAATCGGAGCACCCCCTGGCCGAAGCCGTCACCCGCGCCGCCAAAACCCAAAATTTGACCCTGCCCCGGGTGGATGACTTCCAGGCCGTGCCGGGCCTGGGGGTGGAAGCCAAAATCGACGGTCAAGAGGTGCTCCTGGGGAACCTGGCCTTTCTCACGGGCCAGGGCGTCGCCTCCGAAGAGCTTGCCCGCCACCAGGACCGGCTGTCCCGGGAGGGCAAAACCGCCATCTTTCTGGCCGTGGGAGATAAACCCGTAGGGGTCATCGCCGCCGCCGACACCCTCAAACCCCGGGCCGCCCAGACCGTGGCCGCGTTGAAGGCTATGGGGCTGAAGATTCTCCTGTTGAGCGGCGACAATAAAATGACCGCCGCAGCGGTGGCCAAGAGCATCGGCATCGAAGAGGTGCTGGCCGAAGTCCTGCCCGGAGACAAGGCCAAGAAGGTGGCGGCGCTCCAGGCCGCGGGCGAAGTGGTGGCCATGGTGGGGGACGGCATCAATGACGCCCCGGCCCTGGCCCAGGCCGACGTGGGCATCGCCCTGGGCACCGGCGCCGACGTGGCCCTGGAGGCCGCGGACTTAACCCTCATCCGGGACGACCTGGACCTTATCCCTCAGGCCATTAAACTCTCCCGGCAAATGATGCGCATCATCCGCCAGAACCTCTTCTGGGCCTTCTGCTACAACATCGTGGCCATACCGGTAGCCGCGGGCGTCTTCTACCCCCTCTGGGGCTGGACCATGAACCCGGCGATAGCCGCCCTGGCCATGGCCATGAGCTCGGTCTCCGTGGTCACCAACTCGTTGCGCCTGCGGCGGTTTCAGGGCTGAGATGTAGGGCGGGTTTGAAACGAAGTATCGGTTAAAAAACTATGAAAATTCATGTCATTCTGAACGGAGCGTAGCGGAGTAAAGAATCTCGGCGCCTTAAAAGAGAGATTCTTCGCGGCGCTCAGAATGACAAAAATAGTCTTTTGATTGAAAATTAGTATTAGACGCCTTGGCAACGGCCGCACTCAAGGCTATGGCAGGCGGCGGGGGCGGTTCGCGAACCGCCCCTACGGGAAACATCACCTGACGAGCCGAAGATAGATACCGGATAAACGACTTGAGGGCGACCCAACGGGTCGCCCCTACTTATGCGGATTACGAGGGGGTTTGGGGGAGGGCAGGGAGCACTTGCGAAAAATTCCCTGGTCCCCTCCCCCAAAATCCTACACCAAACTCTTATACAGCTCCAAATACTTCCGGGCCGAGACCTTCCAGGAGAAATCCTGGCTCATGGCGTGCTCCATGATGCGCCGCCACAGGTCCTTATTGGCGAAGGCGTCCAGGGCGGTGTGGATAGCCTTCAAGAAGGCCTCCGGGGTGTAGTCGGTGAAGGCGAAGCCGGTGCCCAGGGTCTTGGGGTCCCCCACCGGGGTCACCGTGTCCGCCAGGCCCCCGGTGGCCCGGACTACGGGGATGGTGCCGTATTTCATGGAGTAGATCTGGTTCAGGCCGCAGGGTTCGTAGCGCGATGGCATGAGGAACATATCGGCCCCGGCCTCTATGATATGGGCCAGCTTATTGTCGAAAGCGATCTTCACCCCCAGCTTGCCCTTATACTTGGGGGCCTCGGCCTCCAGCCAGCGGTGGTACTTCTCCTCGCCGGTGCCCAGGATGACCACCATCAGCTTCTGCTTCATGAGCTGAGGCAAAACCTGCTCCACCAGGTCAAAGCCCTTCTGGTCCGCCAGCCGGGAGATGATGGCCAGGATAGGGGCGTCGGCCAGGTCCTGGGACAGCCCGAAAGCCTCCATCAGGGCCGCTTTGCTGGCGGCCTTGCCCTGCAAATCCTTGCGGCTGAACTTTGCCGGGATCAGGGCGTCGGTCTCGGGGCTCCAGTCCTGATAATCCACGCCGTTCAAGATGCCGTGCAACTGCTCGGCCCGGGTGCGCAGCACCCCCTCCAGGCCGCAGCCGAACTCAGGGGTCTGAATCTCCCGGCTGTAGGCGGAACTCACCGTGGTGACCGCATCGGCGCTATTGATGCCGCCTTTGAGCAGGTTGATCTGGCCGTAGTACTCCAGGCCGTCGATGGAGTAGAAGGACCAGTCCAGCCCCAGCAGCGGGTACTTGTCTTGGGGAAAGAGGCCCTGATAAGCCAGGTTGTGGATGGTGAACACCGTCTTGGCCCCGGCCAGGATGTCCTCCCCGGCCCAGCGATGGCGGAGGTACACCGGCGCCAGAGCGCTCTGCCAGTCGTGGCAGTGAATCAGGTCGGGATGAAAGTCCAGGGCCCGGCAAAAGGGCAGGACCGCTCCGGAGAAAAAGGCGAAGCGCTCCAGGTTGTCGAAATAATCCCCTCGGGGGGTGCCATAGAGCTGGCTCCGTTCGTAAAATTCGTCCCGCTCCACAAAATAGAACGGGGAACCCGGGGCGGTGGGGGCCATGAGGTTGAAAGTGTGGTTGATCAGCCCCAGATTCACCTCCAGGTCCTCGGCGATGAGGGTGGTGGGCGCCTTCCCCTG